>CAYYWK010000652.1:0-2175 GCA_964475345.1 uncultured Desulfobulbus sp. | reverse complement strand
GCATCTGCCGGATGAACCCGCGACCATATGGGATGAATACGGGACAAATACCGCTCAAACCGGTGGAAACGCCGAATAATATCCTCATTCCCGCGCGGACGGGCATCCAGTACGTTGATATTATGGACTCATGCCCGTGCGGGAGTGACAGAAACCCAAATATTCAAGGGTGCCTGAAGAAGTGTCGGTCTGGGGGGCTCGGGAATTGCGGAGCTATTGGAAGTGATCAATTTATCGTAATTCTTGCAGCTTCTATGGCATCTTCTAACTGTTGCTGAAGGTGTACTATTTCACTTTTCAATTCACTCCGGTCGACTGCGCCACTTTCATTGAAAACGGCAAGATTTCCTTTAATGGCGGTTTCTTTTTCGACCAAGTCTTCGATAATCTGGTAATGAACAATCTGCGCATCAGGCTCGGCGACCTCTGCAATTATTCTGAATTTAAGGATTTCTGCGTTAAAATCATCCAGCTTCTTTTCCATTTCGCTCGCAAAATCTGTTCTGTCGATCATGATGTGCTCCTTTATGTTATGATGTGCGATTCTCGCAAATTAACTGGGGGGCAACCCCCGATCGGTTCCATGCCTGCCGGCTGACAGCGGATCGGTTCCGTCTGCTGCATGCAACCGGCGGTTGTACAGGCACGGCCGGGGTTCAGCAGTAGTCTTCCATCGAGAAATGCTCGCCATCCAGTTTGACGAAATGCACCCCGTCGAACTTGGGCAAGCCAGCTATTTTCCAGGCTATCTCCGGATTCTCAAACTGGTCATAGACGCATTTGCCCTTCTGCCGGACATGCTTGCAGACATAGTTGAGAATCGGGAAGTAATGAAATTTCGTGTAGTATGCACGCATGAAGGTGATTATTTCCCTCTGTTTGGCCGACAGAGGCGCGATGCCGTGCTCCTGCGCGATCGCCTCGGCCACCTCTTCATCCCACAGATCCGGATCGGCGATGAAGCCGTCTTTGTCCAGCGGGATCTTCTTTCCTGAACAGTAGAGCTCTCCCATGGATTGCCTCCTGTGTTATGCGAAAACGCTTCCCTTTGAAAGCGTTGCCGGTATCCCCTCTCTACGCCACTGCAGTCAGCAGGCCCGGCCCCGGTGTCAGGGGAGGAGAACCGTTTCCAGTAACGGATCTGCACCGGCAAACCGGTCGAAAATCTGCTGGCATGATATCAATATAATCATGAAACCATGAATATGAAGGGGACGCGCGGACTGGCGGATGTCAACCGAAACGGGGCGCTGCCCGGATGACGTGTGCGGCAGATCTGTCTGCCGCGACATTTCCGCAACCCCGGGGGCGAAATTCCGCCAGAACGACTTATAGTATCAATATACCGGGATGGTCCCGGTGTTGCGAATACAAGGAGGTGTCCTATGGGTAAACGACTCACGGACTCATACCACGGTTGGAATATCAACGTCGATTGCGGCAAAAATCCTGGCAAATTCTGCAGTTTTGATGTCACCGATCCCGACGGCAATTCTCACCATGTCCCCATGGGAGGAGACAATGTCGATCGTACCCTGGAGAGAGCCAGGGAGTTGATCGATCTGGAATCCTCATTCATGCGTGATTCTTAAAATCAGCGATCTTCAACCCCCGGTGGGGAAATGATTGTTCTCCCCTCCGGGGCTTTTTCCTGTCTTTGATTCCGCGTCTGTTGAAGATGGCCGCTGTCCAGGAAGGAACCTGTTCCAAAAACTCAAGTGGCTATGCCGGAGACTGGATGAAGAGTCGCGCCACCACCGATTTTCTGGGGATCTGGCTGTTCATCCTTGTTCTGTAGGACGGCTGCGTTAGGACGGGCATGGAGGTGGAGACCGGCTCTGCACTGGCTTATGTCGCGGAGGCCGATTCTTCGTATGTCGTGAGGGGGGCTCGATCTTATTGATCGACCATGCCGAATCTTCCTACAGCCTGATCGGCTCTGGAAGGAAAACAGATGACCAAAAGACATCAACAGTATAGAGGTGTGAATTATGCGTATAGCAAAAGAAGACGTACCTGTTCTGATTGATTTGCCGGGTGCTAAAGCCCGGCAGAAAACCGAGTTTGGCGACGTTTCTGGGTATGGACAAATGGGAGCCGAGTATTTTTCCTTTGGGTCTGGTACTGACATCACAGAATTGCTTCATGGACTCGAGGGGAACAAATGCCAGTGCC
>CAYYWK010000651.1:0-2178 GCA_964475345.1 uncultured Desulfobulbus sp. | reverse complement strand
GCCGGTCAAGACGATGTCGGGCGGCGAGCGGCAGCGCGTGGCCATCGCCCGGGCCCTGGCCAACGACCCGGCCATCATCCTCGCCGACGAGCCCACCGGCAACCTCGACTCGAACACCGGCGGCGAGATCATCGCCCTGCTGCAGAAGCTGAGCCGGGAAAGGCAGGTAACCATCATCTCCGCCACCCACGACTTCAAGATGCTCAGCGTCTCGGACCGGGTGGTGTGGATCCTCGACGGGCGGATCGACAGGATCGAACGCCGCGACGAGTTGCAGATTTCCCTGGGCACCATCGAGGAACGCCATGCACCGCCGCGGCGCTGAGCTGAGCATCTTTCTGGTCATCGCCTGCCTGCTGCTGGCTGGCGGACCGGTCCTCGCCGCCGATGCCGTCGCCCACCTGCGGGGGATCGCCGCCGGCAGCGACCGCAGCCTGGGAACCCCGGGAGAAGGCCAGGCCGCTGACTATGTGGAGGGTGTCTTCTCCGCCCTGCCAAAAGGGCTGCAGGCGACGGTCGGTCGCCAGAGCTTCACCGTGCCGGTGCGCAGCTTTGCGGGCGCCACCTTGCGCCTCGGCAGCCGCGAGATCCCGATCGCGCCGCTCTTTGCCAACGCCCTTGCCACCGAGAACACCGGCCCGAACGGTCTGAACGGGCCGGTCGTCTTCGCCGGACAGGGACGCCTCGAGGATCTCGACGGCAAGGATCTTGTCGGCAGCATCGTCCTGATGGACCTCCGCTCCCAGGGCAACTGGCAGCATGCCGCCAATCTCGGGGCCAGAGCCGTCGTCTATCTCGACGATGGCCGGGCGGTCAGCCCGAGGCTGCGCTTTCGCGACAAGGAGGAGTTGACCCCCGTCGATTTTCCGCGGTTCTGGCTGCCCGCCGAGCGGTTTCAAGCAAGTTTCGGGCGACCGGAGGACCTGCAGGGACAGCAGGCGCAGCTGTACAGCCGCAGCGACTGGGTCAAGGGGGAAGCTGAAAATGTCTACTGCTTCATCCCCGGCAGCGACCCAGACCTTGCCGGAGAAGTGCTGATCGTCGAGGCCTTCCTCGACGGCAGCCGCTACGTTCCCGGCCAGGCGCCAGCCGCCGACGAGGCGGTATCGGTGGCGACCCTGCTGGAGATGGCCGACCGTTTTGGCCGGGAGCCGCCGCGGCGCTCGGTGCTGCTGCTGGCGACCAGCGGCCACGCCGGCAGCCTGGCCGGACTGCGCGAGGCGGTCTGGGCCCTGGTCAGCAAGGGCAAGGAGCTGAAGGAGGAGCTGCAGAAAGTCAAGGAAATGGCGGAAGTTGCCGCCAGAACCGTGGATCTGCTGTCCGCCGGCGTTACCGGTCATGATGACCCTGCCCAGGATGCCATCATCCACCGGGCGATACAGGAAGAGATCCGCAACGCCATCGAGGCCATCAATACCGAGCTGCGGCTTGCTCGCAGCCGCGTCTCCGCAGGCGATGCGGAGATCGCCGAACTGGCCCGGCGCAAGCTGCTGCTGCGCCGGCTGACCTGGGAGAAGAGCTACCTCCGCCTGTCCCCCCAGGACCAGGAGGAGGTCAGCCGCATCCTGCCACAGGCCCAGGACAGGGCAAGGCAGCTCAAGGCCGACCTGAAGGACCGGCTGCAGGCCCTGAAAAGCGCCCGCACCCTGCGCCAGCTGGTCGGCGATTTGCGGGTGGCCGCCGCCGTCTCTCTCCACCTCTCCAGCCACGGCAGCGGCATCGGCGCTCTGGGCGACGGATGGCTGTACCAGCTCAACCCGGCGGTAAACCGCAGCCGCCAGTACACCCATATCCGCGAGGTCCTGAACCGTGCGGCAGCAGGCGGAGAGACCGCCTTCCTCGACCTGCTCGGCGGCGAAGGGCGGCAGAACTGGTTCAACCATTTCCCGGACCAGCCCGCCTTCGGCGGCGAGGTCACCGCGCTGGGCGGCATGCCCGGCTTGACGCTCGCCACCGCCAACGATCTCCGTTCAGTGTGGGGGACGCCTTACGACACCCTCGACAGGGTCGACGAAGGGGCGGTTCTCGCCCAGACCGAACTGGTGGCGCGGCTGGTGGCGGCCCTTTCCCGCGAACAACTGCCGGAGCCGCCTTACAAGGCCGTCAACGGGTTCGCCACTCTCGGCGGCAGGGCCAGTTTCCTCCGCCAGGGGGAACTGTTCCCGGAACAGGAGGCCG
>CAYYWK010000650.1:0-2179 GCA_964475345.1 uncultured Desulfobulbus sp. | reverse complement strand
AAGCCGCGGACCGTCCCTTCAGCTGCACGGATCCGGGTTTCGGTCTGCAGCTGGTCGGTATCCTCGTAGCCAAGATGCCCTCGCGACGTCAGGTCGGCGGTCAGCAGCCCCTCGAAGCGCTCGTCAAAGCCGGAGGGATTGAACGAGGTGGTCTTGACCTCGCCGCTCCAGCTGAAGGCATCCCACCAGCCAAGGACCAGGTCGCCGACATCGACCACTCCGGCCGGCGAATCGAGATGCACCGTCCTTGCGGTAAGGCCGCGGCCGTCGCCGCTGACGACGGCACTGGCAACGATATCCTCGAAATCGAGGAAGGAGCCGCCTGCATCGACGGTGCCGTGATAGCTGCCGAAATCACCGGCGGCGTCGACGGTGGCGGTGAGCATCAGGCGCGGCCAGTCTTCGTGAAAAACCGGGAACCAGACCTTGTTGCCGCTGGCCCGGGCCTGCCAATGGGGATCGCCGGGCAGCCCCTGCAGAACCCCGGTCACGCGGACCTCGGCGGGCCGGTCGGCAGCGGCATCCACCTGCAGCCGGGCAAGAGGCCCTTTGGCTGCATAGCTGCCGCCCATCTCGGCATAGCCGCCATTCGGGCTGATCCGCCACTTGCCCATGACATCGACCTGCCAGTCCGGACCGGCCTCGACAAAGCCGCTCAGCGCAAGACCGTAGAGTTTTGCCTCAACGACCCCCTCACGGATCTCGAGGCGGTCGCGGTCGCCACCTAACCCCAGCTGCAGCCTGCGGATATCGGTGGCAACGCTGCCATCGGCATACACGACCTTCAGCCCGGCCACCTCGACCGACTGAAGGTCAAGGGACAAGGGCAGCAAGGCGGCGGGAAGGGCCAGCGGCGATGGCTGTTCGCTGCTGGCCGCCCCGTTCTGGCTTTCCCTGAGGGTAATGACAATGCCGTCGCCGGCGAGACGATTGATGGCGAGCAGCCCTTTCAGCAGTGCCAGCGGCTGCCATGAAAGACGTATTTCAGCGGCGACGATCTCCGCTGCCGGCAGCATCACCTTGACATCCTGCAGGCGCAGCGTGGAAAACAGTCGCCCGTCCGTTGCGCCCGCCGAAAAACTCCCTCCGGCAAGCTGCGAGGCAGTGTTCACCATCAGACGCAGTCCGGCCGGCGAGGCCGAAAAGACCACCGCTGCGGTCAGCATCGTAAAGGCCAGCAGGATAAAGAGCAGCTTTTTCATAGATCCCCTCCGACGGAGAGATGCAGCCGGACCGGATAGCCTTCTTCGGAAATGGCGGAGGCAATATCCACCCTTACCTGGCCGAAGGGCAGGCGGAAACGGACTCCCAGTCCGGCCCCCTGCTCGAAATCCACTTCCGGGTCGTCCATCGCGTTGCCGACATCGATAAAGGTGGCGATGCTCCAGCTTTCGTTGATCATTCTTTCCAGTTCGGCACTGCCGACCACCAGGTAGCGGCCGCCGACCACCGTCCCGGAAGAGTCTCTGGTCCCCAGCTCCTTGTAATCGAACCCGCGGATACTCTGGTCCCCGCCGGCATAGAATCGCAGCGAGGGAGGGAGGTCGTCGATGGAGTCGACCAGGGTGGCTCCCAGCGACCCGCGACCGATCACCCGCCAGGAGGTCAACGGCGTGAGAATGAGCTTCGAAGAGCCAACCACCTGCAGGAAGGTCGCATCGGACCCGCCGGCCTCCGCGGCCCCGCTGAGATTGACGCCGATCTGCAGACCGTTTCTGGTACGCATCAGGTTGTCCGCCCAGATGACCGCCCCATGCGCACCTGGCATCAACAGCCTGCTGGTACCGCTGGTGGCGCCGACGTCGTAGCGTTCGTCGCGGGCCTCAAGCGACAGTCCGTAGCGGAACAGCGGTTCGCCATGATCGATGCTGGCTCCGACCGAGAGCAGCCTGGTGTCGGTGTCGTCCCAGGTTTCGTCCTTGTAGGATGCCCCCAGGGCATAGGTTTCGAAACGCGGGTCGCCCCGCGGGATGTCGTAATGGAAACTGGCCGAATTCTCCAGCTCGGAAATCTGCAGGCTGCCCCGGGCCTTGTGGCCGCTGCTGTTGAGCAGCCGGTTGCGCCACTCGAACTGGGTCCTGGCACCGGTGTCGGTGGCATAGCCGACGCCGAAGCTGTAACGGTTGAGGTGCTCGGGAGTCTCCAACTCGACCGTCACCGGTATCTGCAGATCCCGGAC
>CAYYWK010000649.1:0-2185 GCA_964475345.1 uncultured Desulfobulbus sp. | reverse complement strand
GCCAAATCCAATGACAATAAACGACGCGCAGAAACTCGTGGACACTCTACTTCGCAACTGGCTTGAGTCAGTGTGAGCCATAGCTGATGAAGCCGCGAGATAACCTCTCGCTGAAGCCGTTCGCGTTGCTCACTCGGACCGAGCTACCGCGCGGCCGCTTAGCTCTGCTTTGGGCATACCACGCTAAAGTTCTGATCAGGGAGATCATGTAGATGGAAATCGTAGAAAGCTCGATAACGACGCTGCGGGCACTCGGCAAGGACGAGGCATGGCTTCAAGCTTGGATCAAGGAGAAACCGTCCCGTCTTGGACTCGGGGACTTCACCATCAGACGTAGCGAGCTGATCCACTACAAGAACAAGGGCGGGCGCCTGGACATTCTTGGCTACCGCGGTGATCTAGACACCTACTACAAAATCGAGATCATGTTGGGTGAGTGCGATTCTGACCATGGATTTCGAGTTCTCGACTACTGGGCCCGCGAACGTGTAAAGAACCCAAATGCCAAACACGTTGCCGTACTCGTTGCTGAAGATCTGTCGGGTCGTTACAAGACTGTTGTCGAGACACTCCCTCAGTTCTTGCCTCTAATCGGCATCGAAATTCGCACCCGCCGCCTTCACCATAATTCTGACCTCGCGGTGGTTGAAGCGCTCGTGATGGCCTAACCAGACGATCTCATCTTAAGTACAGGGGACGAAGCGGGCGATCCAGAAAACAGCCAGCCGCGGGATCGAGAGTGGTGGGAGTCAAAGACGTCCCAGGCATTCCTTTCCACAGTCGATGCGATAGCCAAGTACTGCGATGAGCAAGTCGGGCCGTCGCGAATCGACTACTCCGCGCAAAGCCGTATTTCCCTGAAGAAAGGCCGACGGTGCTGGTTGCCAATGTGGCCACGAATGGAAGGAGCGTACGTCTACCTGCCAGGCGGCGAAGGGGGTGCAGAGGATGCTCCAAGTGACTTCTTCTCCGAGGTCCGGGAAAGGCTTGAGGGGGCCGGGCTGGAAGCACCTTCCTGGACTTACAAGTACAACGGAGGTGCCAATCCAATCGCATTTGCAATTCCACAGGAGAAGGTCTCACATTCTCTGATTCGTGAGGTCCTAATGGGAGCTTATGAAGTTGCCTGAATCGTGTTTCCTGCTTGCGGGAGTTCCCAACAAGCGCTTGAAGCAGACCGCCTCCGATGGGTTGTGTATCTTATTCACAGGCTACTTGCGGCCAGCGCTGGCGAGCGTCAGGAAGACAAGCGAGATGCTTGATGCGTAAGCAATCCGGCCTACGCTTTAACGTACACAGCCTCTCCAGAGGTTCGGCACCATGAATGAGCAAGGTCCGGTCACCTTCTATTGGGTCTGCAGCGAAGGAAGCGCCAAGGACTTCGCGGCAAAGGTAGGCAGTGACGGCGGCACGGTGACGGGCACGATGCCATTCGTGCCCGAACCCGAAGAAGCGGATCTCTACAGCGACGCCCAGTTTGACCCACTGGTCGTGGTTGGGGTCGTCCTCGCGGCAGGGTTGGTGCTGCGGTACGTGCGAGAGCTGATCCTGGACCTGAAAGGCAGGGAGATCGCGGTGGTCGACCTCACCGGGGAGACACCGCAGGTCCGCATCATTCCGGTTGGGAAGGCCTCTCTGGTGCTCGTGAAGGCGGCCGACGGCTCCGTGACGAAGTTTGCGCCCTCCGAGATCGACAAGATTGAGCAGAGCCTCGCCGGACTGCTCGGGAAATAGGCCATGGCGAGCCGGAACCGCTACGTACCCGTGTCGATGGTGGTGGATGTGGGAGAAGCCTGGACACCACCGGACATCTTCGCCCTGACCGGGCCCAAGGACTGGCGTCCGCCCCTCTCACGGACGATTTTTCACGAGAGCGTCCATTACTGGCAGTTCATCGGCCATGCCCACCTGATCGAGTTGATGGCGGAAGACTGGGCCCGCCTGAGGCAGTTCGACGCGACCGGTGACACCGTGCCGCCGGGGCCTTTGCGACGAGCCTTCGCCCAGCGGATGGAGGGGGCTGGATTCAGCACACTGGACCTGATGGAGGCCCATGCACGCTTCTGGGACGTGCAGGCCCTCGGCCCGCCACTGCTGATCGAGCTGGAGTTGGAGGCTCCCGGGCGCGACGTCAGCCAGGTGCTGACCCGCACGGAGTACGAGCAACTGAAGGCAGACGGCAAGA
>CAYYWK010000648.1:0-2189 GCA_964475345.1 uncultured Desulfobulbus sp. | reverse complement strand
AGGCTGCAGCCAATATCGGATACACGCAGGGGCAAAAGTCTGTCCTCACGTTTACCCCTCACGATGACGGCCAGCACCTTATGTCTTCTGTCCATGTGACCGACCAGAAGCCCGAGGAGTCCATCCGGGAGCTCAGGGCAGTGGGGATTCCGTTCCGGACTGTCGTCCCGCACCCGGACGGAACCCACACTGTCCACTTGTTTGATGACTTCACGCACGAGTCAGGCCCCAGCGCGAGCGAGAAGCTCCACGCTTGGGCTTCCCAGAATGGATACCAAGCCGTGTCCCAGCCGGGCACCGGTAGGTTCGTTGGTGACTGGAATCACAGGATCCTCGCGAAGAAGGCTTATATCGGAATCGACCCGTCACTCAAACCGGGGTCCGATCGTCCTTACGCCGATCGCATGGTCATGACCTCAAAGGACACCGAAACGAAGATCCGGTACGCCGCCACATCGATTGCCCAGCAATCACCCGAGTCTGGCAACCTAAAGGTCATCACCAGATACCTGACCGACCTCCAGAAGAGCGACCCGGAAAAGTTTGCGAAGATCCTGAATCAGCACGATGTCCACGGCCGCGAGATCCATTAAAAGTGGCTCGATTCTCTCGGCGATGGCACCCTGACGCTGATCAAGAAGCTGGCCCAAAGCCATCAGGATGCCGGCGCAACCATGCCCAAAGGCGCGTCAGCCTCCCTCGGCCGTCTGGCGAAACAGGTCTTGGGTGACCCGACGAAGCACAGAACCAGCCTTCGGGAGCTGCACCACCAGCTCATCAAGAGTGGCTTCTATCAGCCCGGGGTTCGGCCGGTTTGGCCCGATCACGAGCGCATGCTGGAAGTTTCAGGCAAGCTGAAGCAGTCTGGACGCCTCGGTGAGCTCGATCAGTACCTGCAATCTGTCCAGCAGGGCAAGCCGATGATCGACCGGGAAGAGACTCCCGTGCCGGCGGCACCCGAAGAAAAGCCTGAGGGCAACGGCTGCCCGGGGTGCACCGGAGGCATGGCTGAGCAGGTGGCACGACTGTCAGCACGAGGCATCAAAGTGCAGCTCGGCACCGACAAAGTGTAAAAAACAATAGGGGCACTACATCAGTCCCGATTGTAGCGAAAGAACCCCGGTGTTTTATTGCCTGCATGGCAATGACCACCGGGGTTTCTCTATGTCAGTGAAAAACCTACTCCCTCCGGGGGAATATGTGACGGTCAGGGATGTGTTCATCCTTGATCCTCATGAATTGAAAATAAAAGACGAAGAAGGTCAGGAACACACCGTCGTTGTCGACGAAAAAATACTCGCAAAAGCTGCCAAAAAGAACAACGAAAGGGCTGAGAAGACTGGCGACTTGTCCCCCATCGTCATCGGGCACACCCGCGACGGCGAAGGGGAGGCTCATGCGCCTGAAGTTGTCGGATACGGCAGCGACTACAAACTGAAGCGATTCTTCAAGACCGGCAAAAAGGCTCTCGCCTGCACTTTTCACATCCTCAAGGAAAAGTACGCCAAGGCAAAGAAATTCCAACGCCGCAGCGTCGAGCTGTGGCTGAACTCGTTGGTGATTGACCCGATATCCCTTCTGGGGGCCACCACCCCCGAAAGGGATCTCGGTTTGATGCGTCTCGCCAAGTCCGGCGGTGGCAAGTTGGTGGCTGAAATCGATGACAACGGAGAACTAGCTGTGGATGACAACAAGAAAGAGATCGTTGAAGCGGTCATGAGTGCCATTCAGTCGAGCGACGTTTGGCAGTACATGCAGCGCAAAATGGAAGAAGAGCAGGGAGCTGGCGGCGAAGGTGAAACTCCTTCCGGTGCCGGCGACGATCCGCTTCTCGGTGCTGGTGGCGGCGAAGGCGAATTCGACCCCAGCCAAGCTGGCGGACTCGAAGGTGCCCTCGGCGGAGAAGACGGCGATCCTCTCGGTGCGCCTCAGGACGGGCCTCCGATTGCCGGTGGCGACTCCGAAGAGTCCGAGGAGGAAGAGCAGCCTGTCCGCATGTCCGCCGCCGCCTCCGGGACAAACACCTTTACTCCGGGCGGGCTCGGCAAGCAGAAGTATGCGCGGAATGGCGACGAAAAAATTCGCTATGCCCGCGTCGTGCAGGAGCTTGACGCGACCAAGGCCGTGATGAACGACCTTGTTGTCAAGTACCGTCGCAGCGAGCGCGAGAAGGCCTTGATCAAGTTGGA
>CAYYWK010000647.1:0-2189 GCA_964475345.1 uncultured Desulfobulbus sp. | reverse complement strand
CGTATGACAAGCTCTTTCTCGCCACCGGTTCGAGTTCATTTGTTCCGCCTCTCGATGGCAGTGGTCTCGAGGGAGTCCTGACCCTGCGGGGGCTTGATGACGCGGCACGGATCAGGGCCTATCTGGAAAAAAGAAAACCGGAGAATATCGTTTTCATAGGTGCCGGGTTCATCAGCATGGAGATCGCTTCGCTGCTGGCCGCGACCAGCCCCGGGGCGTTCGCCATAACCATCATCGAACTGATGGACAGGCCGCTGCCGCTGATGCTGGACAAGGACATGAGCGACGGGGTCCGGGAATATCTCGAGCAGCGCGGCCTGCAGATACGGACGGGCGTGAAGGTCGAGCGGCTGGCCGGCCGTGACGGTGCGGTGGTCGCGGTGGAGCTTTCCACGGGCGAGGTCCTTGCCGCCGACCTGGTTTTCATGAATGTCGGGGTGCGTCCCAACACCCGGCTGGCCACGGAAATCGGCCTGGAGATGGGGACCTTCGGGATCAAGGTCAATGCCTTCCAGGAGACGTCGGACCCCCATATTCTGGCTGGTGGCGATTGCGTGGAGAAATGGAATTTCATCACCGGCAGGCCCACTCCCGGTCAGCTGCGGGGGCCCGCGGTAGTCCAGGGGCGGCTTGCCGCCAAACGGCTGGCCGGCTATGCCATCCCGTTTCCCGGGGTGCTCGATGCCGGCGGCTGCAAGATGTTCGACATGACCATTACCGCCACCGGTTTCACCGAGGAGCGTGCAGTTCGGGAGGGTTTCGCCCCGGTAAGCGCCATCGTCGATTCCCGCAGCACGCATGCGATGATCCCCGGCGTGAAACCCTGGAAATTGAAGCTGGTATTCGACAGTGCGACGGAGAAGCTGATCGGCGGCCAGATCGTCAGCCATGCCGTGGCGCCGGCCAGGGAAATCGACGCGGTGACGGCGTTCATCCTCGGCGGCAAGACCATTGCCGACCTGACCACCTTCACTTCGGCCTGCAACCCGGACATTTCCTCCGAACCCAGCGCCGAGCCGATCACCATCGCCGCGGAGCAGGCACTGCAGAAAGTGTGCAGGAAGGCCTAGGGGAAATGGCGCGGCAAGCGCGTCGGGCGGGCTTACTGGAAGAGGTCGGGAAGGGCTGGCGGAGGCATTGTCCCCGGGCTCTTCCCGACGCGGTCACTTGATGGAATGCAGGCGCTGGGCGAATTCTTCCGGGGTGAAGCGGTAGGTCTGGGTGCCGTAGCATTCCACCGCAAACGATGCGCAGGCACTGCCGAGCCTGGCGCTTTCCTCTTCGCTCAGGCCGCTGAGCAGGCCGCTGAGCAGGCCGCCCCGGTAGGCGTCGCCGGCACCGGTCGGGTCGACGACTTTTCTGGCTGGAAACGCAGGCACCTGCACGGTCCTGTCGCGGAGATAGAGGTGCGAACCGGACTCGCCGAGGGTGATGATCGTGTTCTCGGCTCTGCCGAGAAGTTCTTCCTTCTTCAGGCCGGTCTTGTCGAGGATGAGGTCGAATTCGTAGTCGTTGACGATCAGGAATCTGGCACCGGTGATGGCCGACAGCAGGTCGTCGGCCTGCAGCACGGGCAGGGCCTGGCCGGGATCGAAGATGTAAGGGATGCCTCTCTGTCGGCACTGGCGGGGGTAGGCGATCATGTCGCTGAGGTTGCCCGGGGAAACCAGGACCAGCGTCCGGGAAGGGTCGATCTGCGAGAAATCGAGTTCCGAGGAATACTTCATGGCCCCGGGGTTGAAGCCGGTGATCTGGTTGTCGCCCTTGTCGGTGGTGATGTAGGCTCCGGCTGTCAGTTCCGTGTAGATGACCTTGATCCCTTCGATGGAGATCCCCTTTTCGGCGAACCATTCGAAGTAGCGATGGTTGTCGCTGCCGATGGTGGCTGAGATGAACGGAGTTGCCCCCATCAGCTTGAGGGCGTAGGCGATGTTGCCGGCGGTGCCTCCGAGGTTCTCCTTGACGCTTTCAACCTGGAAACAGACATTGAGAACGTGTATTTTTTCCGGCAGGATATGGTCGGAGAAGTATTCGGGGAAATCCATGATCCGGTCGTAGGCCAGAGATCCGCTGATAATAACCTTCATCGTACTTTTCCTTGAAATTATACGGTATATGGAAAGTAAGCGGCCGCGGCACCGATGCTGGCCGGGCAGGGTCGTTGCCTGCGTTTCAACCGCGTCAGGCCG
>CAYYWK010000646.1:0-2195 GCA_964475345.1 uncultured Desulfobulbus sp. | reverse complement strand
TCCCCACCCTTAGGCTTCTGGAACTTGAGTGTGATGGCAGCGAGGTTCTCCATGCTCTCGCGGCGCTTGCTGATGGCCCGCCCGCCCCAGCCGCGCGGGGGGCTATACCCTTGGATGACGGACTCGAGCTGGGAAACGAGGCAGTAGAGTGCGTGCACTCGAACGGGGTTTTCTGGGGCCAGGCCGCTCGGGGCGACGGCGGGAGGTGCGGGAATGGGGAGTCGATCGGCTGGACCGGTCATTCCTTGCTGGCGCATGTTCATGAGTCCGAACAAGGTGTCTTCGTCATAGACGGTCAGTGCGGGTCCGGCCTTGTAGACGCCGCCGCCATCCCAGCGGGACTCAAGGGCGATCCAGTCGGCGGCGGCAGCGAGTTCGCGGGCGGTGCTGCGCTGAACGGGTGGAAAGAGTGGAAGGCGGGTCAGGGGCGTGGGGTACTCGGCGGAAGGGAACAGATCGAACTGCTCGACGCCGCGCTCGCGCAGAAAGCGCTCCAGACGGGCGTTGGCCTCGGCGATGACCTTGGGGCCGGGGACGCCGGTAAGGGTCTGGCGACGTTTGCGTGGCCCTGGCTTATCGGGGGAGGGCAGGGGAACGGGCAATTCCTGCTGTTTCTTTGCGGCGCGCTCGCGCACCTGGCGCCCGATACGCTCCAGGGTGCCTTCCAGGGTGCGTTTCGGGTCTTTCGGGGTGCCGTCGGGTGAGTCGTGGGGCATGGTGTATCGGAAAGCGCCGCAATTCAGTTAGAAAGATAGACATCTACACCTGGTTTCGTCAAGTCGGGATTGGCCAAATCGAGAAAAAATGCTGTAATTGGGCCAAATCTATCCGAGGAGACGAAATGATGCGAGCGAAGCGGTCGATCGAGGACCTTCTGGTTCGGATCCAGGGCGTGCGGGATGGGTTGAAGGACTATAACCTGGCGCCGGATCATGTGAAGCGGGATACGCGCTTGTATGCCATGCGCGAGGCAGCGGAGTTGATCGGTAGGAGTGATCAGACGATCCGGGACGCGGAGGCCGAGGGTCGGTTGCCGACGCCCGAGATTGGCGCGAACGGCAAGCGGGTCGGCTACACCTTGGCGCAGATCAACCTTGCCCGGGATGTCCTGGGTACGCGTTTGCGCAGGACTGAGGAAGAGGAGCCGGTCGTGATCGGCTGCCAGTCGTTCAAGGGCGGGTCGGGGAAGACGACGACCGCCGTTCACCTGACGCAGTACCTGGCTCGACAAGGGCTGCGGGTGTTGTTGGTGGACTGCGATCCGCAGGCGTCCGCGACGGCCATATTCGGATACGTTCCGGAGGCGGACCTGGAGGCGGATGAGACCCTGCTGCCGTTCCTCGAGGGAGATCGCTCGGACCTCTGGTATGCGGTCAGGAGAACCTACTTCGACGGGGTGTCCTTGGTGCCGGCGAATCTGCACCTGTATCGTTCGGAGTACACCCTGGCGGCGGGGACGGCCCGCTTGGACCGGTTGAAGGAAGGCATCGACGGGGTGGCGGCGAACTTCGATGTGGTGGTGATCGATCCGCCGCCGTCGCTGGGGATGATCAGTTTGAACGCCTTGTATGCGAGTAACGCGCTGGTAATCCCGATGTCGCTCGGACTGCTGGATTTTTACAGTACCGTATCCTTCATCCAGATGCTCAATGAAACGCTGGACGTGATCGAACGGCGGGTCGGAACGGTGCGGTCAAAGTTCGTGAAGGTACTGATGACTCGGGTGAACGAGGGCAAGCCGGTGCACATCCAATTGGCGGACCACCTCCAAGCGAGTTTTGGCAGCTATCTGATGAAGGCCCGGATGCACGACTCCGCGGCGGTGGACAACGCGGGGGTGATGATGAGGACGGTCTACGAAATGGAAAAGACAGCTGCGAACCGTAAGACACTGGCGCGAGCGATTACGCTGTTCGATGTTGTGAATGCGGAGATCTTGGGCCTGGTTCGGGCGACTTGGCCGAGCCACCACAAGGCTCTTCGGGCACAAGGCTTGATGTGACTGGCTTGGGGGTACGCGGCTATGGCAGCGAAGGGTTCGACGGGGGAGATGTTCAGGGCCTTGGCACGGAGTGGGGAGAAGCCGGCCGAGGAAGATGTCGGGGTACCGGAGATTCCGGCACCGGCGAGGGGAGGCACTGGTGGGGTCGGGATACTTGCTGGGCGTGAGGGATCGATCTGGGAGGTATCGTCAG
>CAYYWK010000645.1:0-2195 GCA_964475345.1 uncultured Desulfobulbus sp. | reverse complement strand
CTGGTTTGTGGCGGCGATGAGCCGGAAATCGGAGCGGATCAGCCGGTTGCCGCCGACCCGCTCGAAGCATTTCTCCTGCAGCACCCGCAGCAGTTTCGGCTGCATCTCCAGTGGCAGGTCGCCGATCTCGTCGAGAAATATCGTCCCTTGGTCGGCCATCTCGAACTTGCCCGGCTTGCCACCGGAAAGGGCCCCGGTGAAGGCGCCGCGGTCGTAACCGAAAAGTTCCGATTCGAGCAGATCCCTGGGGATGGCGGCGCAGTTGATCTGGATGAACGGCCGCAGCTTGCGCGGCCCGGCGTTGTGAACCGCCTGGGCGAACAGCTCCTTGCCGGTGCCGCTTTCGCCGGTGATCAATACCGGCGAGGAATTGCCGGCGGCCATCAACGCCTGCTCCTTCAGCTCGGCGATGGCGGCGCTTATGCCGATGATGCTGTCGATCGTGTAGCGGGTGGAACGCAGATCCATCAGCTCCTTCTCATAGCTCTTGACCTTCGACTCGAGGGAGTGGAGCTTGCGGGCGAGTTTGACCACTTCGCTGATATCCTGGAACATCACCAGTCCGAAGACCGCAACGACACGACTTCCCTTCTTCAACGGGATTCGGTGGACGACGATGTTCTGGCCGCGGATCATCTGGATCTGGTTGATCTCGGCCACTCCGGTATTGCCGACCAGGTGCATCCGGCTGTTCTCGACAACCTCGGTGCAGTGCCGGCCGATGCCCCTGCCGACATCGATGCCGAGAAAGTCCGCATACGGCTTGTTAAGGTGGGTGACGATGCCATCGGGAGTGGTTATCATCGCCCCGCTCGGGATATTGTCGAATATCAGCTGGAACAGTTCCATCTGCTCGACCAGCCCTTTCAGTTCAGCCCCTTGCCGGTCTCTGCCCATCAGCACCTCCCGAGGTTTTTCATGGACCATGCCGTCCCCTTGTGGGGGAAAATTCCGGCAGGCCCAGATGATACGTTTTGCTACATGTAGACGTATTGATACATCTATCGCCGGTATCTGTCCACCACCAAGCCGCAACAGGGCAAAAATTGCTCTCTGCATAAGCACCCTGTTCCCTGCCAGGCTCCGGCCATGGCTGTCCAAAAAACCAGACAGCCCCTGCAGCTGCCTGCACTCCCCGGCCACGCCAGTTCGTTTTCCCGCCACCCCCTGTGTCGCCTGTGGCAGACGGCACCGGCCGTCCCCGGAAACCCCATACATATTCTTTAATATCAATTTGCTAGAAAGATATCGCCCTGTGCTGCAGGTTGATAATCCGCAGCCGGCAACCGCCCGCCCGGCCCCGCCGCCCCACCTTCTCACCCCTGCGAAGAGAGATCGGCGACATGCCTCCCGGGCATGTCCGTAATTTCAGACAGCGTAGGATTTCTTATTCAATTTCAATGTAATGGAGCAGTGATCCGAGCATTATAGCGGCCAGCAACTCAGGAGGATCAGTCGTTCAGAACAACCCTTGTCCTAAATTCCGTACTCCTGAAGGGGCGACTTCTCGTTTTTCAGAATAACTCAATGTTTTCCAAGCGTATTCTGCAATTCACCGGCACGCTCAGGATTGGCACGCCAGTTGCTACTCCACTTTACAGCACGCACCGCTGGCAGTACGGATGCTCCCATCACCAGTGTGGTACAGTATCTTCCATATCGATCGTGCCGGATACGCCGGCGCCCAACACCATCCACTTCTTTGAAGGAGGGAACCATGAAAAAAAACCTGATCGTCACCGCCGCCATTGCCGCTTTGTCCCTGTCAGTGGCGGTATCGAACGCCGATGCCGCCCGTGAGAAATTCGGCGCCGACAAACGGCACGAGGCGGTGAAGAAGGAACTGCGGACCATCAAACCGAGTGAGGAGACCTTCAAGTGGAAGATGGTCATGCCGTGGTCGAAGGGTCTCCTGTTCTACGACATGGCCCAGCACTTCGCCGATTCCGTGGCCCTTGCCTCGGGCGGCCGCCTTGAGATCAAGCTGTTCTCGGCAGGCGAGCTGGTCGGCGCGATGGAGTCCTTTGACGCCGTCAGCAAGGGTTCCGCCGAGGTCGGTCACGACTGGCCGGGTTACTGGCAGGGCAAGGACCAGAACTTCGTTTCCTTCGCCTCCGTCCCCTTCGGCCTCGACACCGAGGGCTACAACATCTGGCTCTATGAGCGCGGCGGCCTCGAGCAGATGCAGGAACTGT
>CAYYWK010000644.1:0-2200 GCA_964475345.1 uncultured Desulfobulbus sp. | reverse complement strand
CATCCGAGCCCACGGTCTGCGCATCATCCACGAACTGATGACTTCCAACACCCAGTTCATCGCCAATCGGCAATCGTGGAATGATCCCTGGAAGCGGGAAAAGATCGAAAACATCGCGATGATGCTGCAGGGGGCGCTGCGGGCCGACCGTATTGTCGGGATGAAGATGAATGTGGCCGAGGCCAACCTCGAAGCGGTGGTCAAGTTGCTGCCAAGCCTCAACGCCCCTACCATTGCCGGTCTGTACAATCAGGACTGGTATTCGGTGGAAACCGTGATCTCGGAGGACGTGGTTCGCGACCTTATCCCGAAGCTTCGGAAAAACGGCGCGGAAGGGATTATCGAATACTCGCTGAACAAGGTCATCTGAGATGACCGTCAGGCACCCTGTCCTCCCCTGAACCCTTCTCGGAAACGGCCGTCGGAACCTGCCGGCGGCCGTTTCCTTTTTTCTCCTGAAAAAAGCGATGAATTTTTCCGAAGTACAGTTTATCCTCAGTGCTCACAGTCTGAAACAGCTGCCTGATACGGGGTTGCCGGAAATAGCCTTCGCGGGCCGTTCAAATGTCGGGAAATCGAGTCTCATCAACTGCCTGATCGGCAGAAAGGCGCTGGTCAAAGTCAGCAGCCGGCCCGGCAAGACTCAGGGGCTGAATTATTTTCAATGCAGAGACGAACTCTTCCTGGTGGATCTGCCCGGATATGGTTTTGCCCGGGTTTCCAGATCGATACAGGGCAGCTGGCAGGGACTGATAACCAGTTATCTTGAGACGCGCACCACACTGAAGTGCGTTGTTGTCATCATCGATCTCAGGCATCCTCCAAAAGACCAGGACGCGCAACTGCTCTCCTGGCTCAGGATGAGAGGGATTCCGGTATTGCCGGTATACACCAAGATGGACAAGCTGTCTGGCAACGAACGCAGCACGAACGCCAGACTGCTTGACAGCGGACTAGATATTCAGGCAGGGGGCAGGGTTGTGTTCTCTTCCAAAACAGGGCAGGGCAGGGATGAGCTGCTACGGGCAATGGCAGCTTTTCTGTAGGGGGAAACCGGTTTGGAGGGAGGGACAGATCTGCAGTGATCCAATTCATGGTCTCCTCGACAGGGAGGCGGCCGTAAAGGGCGACAATGACGCGTATTGCAGAGTGGCGGTGTTGGCAGATAATGCAGTGCGATCCGGAAATCAGGTGTCCGGTGAAAGGTAACCTGAAAGAAGAATGCTGGGACATCATCGCTTCTCATGATCCCTGCGCATTCAACATCTGCAGGGATTGTCTGGTGTATGTGGCTAAGAGCAAGGACTCGGTCCTGACACCGGAGGAGTTGATAGAGATACTCAATAAAAAAGGGCTGTGCCGGGCGCCCGAGATCTTGAAGTAGAGAACTCAGCCAGGCTGGGGGAAGTCCGGGGGCGTGCCGCACAGTCTGCGGACGGCTGCAGCCAGGACGGTGAGATCGGGCAGCGGTTTGAGGAAGATGTCCGCGGGGTCCACCAGTTCGCGGAGGATTGCCGGCAGGCGGTAGTCGGTGGAGCCGGTGTGGATGATAAATCGCGCCCTGGGAAGCAGTTGGTGGGCCTTGACGATCGTTTCATTGCCATCCATCCCGGGCAGGCGCATGTCGACTATGACAGCGTCCGCTGCATGGTGGTTGAGTAACTGCAAGGCTTCCTCCCCGGATGCGGCGCCGCACGCATCGAACCCCTCGTCTTCAAAAAACGCGATCAGGCTGTACAAAAGAGTGATTTCATCGTCGATGATCAGAACTCTGGTTGCCTGCATCGCCGTGTCTTCGTTTCCTTTTGAAAAAGCGGTCTCCCTGAGGTCTGGAGCCCCGGTTGCCGAGGCTGTCCATGCAATGCGTTGCCCATGGCACAGATCTTTGGGGTGCCAGACACACCTGTCCTGATGCCAGTCGCTGCAAACTGCTGGTCAGTTCTCCGCCCTAGGCATGCCTGTCGGTTCGCCTTGTTCTCCAAGGGCCGAGAGGATGACGATGTCGACCCGACGGTTTTTCTGCCTGCCTTCCGGAGTGCTGTTGTCGGCGATGGGCCGGTATTCGCCGTAACCGATGGCCGAGAGTTTTTCCGGGGAAAAGGCGAGGGAGCCGATCAGGTACTGGACGATATTGGTGGCCCTGGCCGTCGAGAGCTCCCAGTTGGAGGGAAAGGCGGACGTCTTGATGGGGACGTTGTCG
>CAYYWK010000643.1:0-2200 GCA_964475345.1 uncultured Desulfobulbus sp. | reverse complement strand
CTTTGGTTGACACCACCGTGGCGATGGCGTTGGCGCAGTCGTGGACGCCGTTGGTGAAGTCGAAGATCAGCGCGACGATGACGATAATGACGAGCAGCAGGGGGATATCAGGCATTTTTCAGCACCACTTCCTCTATGGCGTCAGCCAGGTCGTCGATCCGTTCGATGACCTGCTCGATGCGGTCGTAGACCTGGATCCATTTGATGATGTCGACGACGCCGGCCAGTTCGCTGATCTCGACATCCTGCAGCTCCGAAAGGCCGGTGCTGAGCAGCATGTCGCACTCGTTCTTGAGGCCCTTGATCTCGCGGATCAGCCCGCCGACTTCCTCGCGGGCGCGCAGGGCCTCGAGCATCTCGCCGGTGAAACCGATCATTCCGCCGACGTTGCGCATCATCCTCTTGGCCGGAAAACGGACATGGGTAATGCCTGAGAAGCGGGTGCGGGTGGCGATGCTCTTGAAGAAATTGATCGAATCCTCCTGGGCCATGTTGAGGCGGTAGATGTCCTCGCGGTCGATGGGGGTGATGAAGGTCTGTGATAGCTGGCGTGAGATGTCCCGGCACAGTTCGTCGCCTTCCACCTCCTTGAGGTTGATGCGCTTGCAGGCCTCGTCGACGGAGGAAAAATCCTCGAAGATGTGGATGACCTCGCCCGCCACCTCCTTCAGCAAGGTGTTCTGGCGGATCAGCAGTTCGAAGAAGCGAACCGATTTGGGAAACAAGGTGAAGGCCATGGTCTGTGCTCCTGAAGATGTGGATGGCTGATGGTGGGTGGTTGCTCTCTTGTCAGGACTTGCCGGGGCAGCTACCCTTGCCCCGCGCTTTCGGCGGTATCCGTTGGTATGGCCGTTGCGCTGTATTCCTTGAGGTAGATTTCCGAGAGGGTCAGGAAGATGCTGACCACCAGCGGGCCGTAGATGATGCCCAGGATGCCGAAGAGGTTCATCCCCCCGAAGATCGCCAGCAGCACCAGCAGGGCGTGCATCTCCAGCTGGCTGCCGACGAACTTCGGTTTCAGCAGCAGTTCCACGGTATAGTGCAGTATCAGGTAGAAGGCGACGGTGGCCACCGCCTGGCCGAGGTGGCCATAGGCCAGCAGGATGGCGGCGGCCGGCAGCAGCACCATGCCGATGCCGAGGATCGGGATGAAGGCCAGGATGCCCATGATGAAGCCCCAGAGGACCGGGGTCTTGATGCCGAGCAGGGCGAAGAAGAGACCGCCGAGAACGCCCTGGAGGATGCAGAACAAGCCGTTGACCACCAGGATGACCCCGGCGATGGAGGTGAATTTGTCCATCAGCAGCATGTTCTGGGCGTCGGGCAGCGGTGACAGCCGGCGGATGAAGAGGATCAGCGCATCCATGTCGATCAGCAGGAAGTAGACGACGATCAGCATGATGCAGAATTGGGCGGCGAAGCTCACGATATCGCCGGCCCAGGCCGAGATGTGCGAATACAGGAACATGCCGGCGGTCTTGCTGGCGCCCGAGAGGATGTTGGTCATGTCGGGGAGGTCGAACTGCAGGCCGAAATCGGCGAGGATCTCCTCCCCGCGGTTGACGAGGGTGTTGTTCTTCAGGACCTCCAGCAGCTGGAGCAGGGTGTCGTTGCTGCGGCTGTATTCGAAGAACTTCATGGCCTCCGCCGACAGGGTGCCGATGCAGAAGAACAGCGGGACGAAGACGATCAGGAAGATCAGCGCGCAGGTCAGCAGCGAGGCAAGCCACGGGGAAATCGCGGCCAGCATTTTCCTGTAGACCGGCGTGAAGATGCCGGCCAGCAGGAAGGCCAGGATCAGCAGCTGCCAGAACGGCCAGAGCACCCAGCCCAGCATCACCGCGGAGAACAGGAAAAGGACGGAGAAAAACCTGGTCTGCGTCTGTTGCGGCGATGGCGGAGGGGCTGATGCCGCCACGTCCCTTGTCCCGTCAGTGGTCACGCGTGTCTTCTGCTCTGGTTGGCTCATGCGGCATGTACATTCGGTTGATTTTCCGGAAACATCAAGAATCTATGACTGCTACGACTGGACTATAGCACCTGTGCCATCTTCTTGACCAGAGCCCCGCGAATGATTTTCCAGTCCATGGGGCATTTTGCGCCCGTCCCCGGCTGACCCTGCCGCCGCCGGCGATGTTGCCGACAGCCGTCCCGAGGGTGGCTGCTTTGAGGCCGTTTGCGGTCTTCACAGCTGCACCTG
>CAYYWK010000642.1:0-2204 GCA_964475345.1 uncultured Desulfobulbus sp. | reverse complement strand
ATCTTCGACGGCACTGATGCGGTGATGCTGTCGGCCGAGACCGCCACCGGCCGCTATCCTGTTGAAGCCATCACCTTTTTGACCCGCTGCGCGAGAATCGCCGAACAGTCCCTGGACTACGACGGCATCCTGGCAGCCGGACTCCGCCATCGCCGCCAGGTGGTCACCGACGCGATATCCTACGCCTGCTGCGCCACCGCCGCCGATCTCGAGGCTGCGGCGATCATCACCGCCACCACCTCGGGATCGACCGCCCGGATGGACGCCCGCCACCGGCCGAAAACACCGATCATCGCGGTCAGTCCGATCCTCGAAACGATCCGCCAGCTCCAGCTGGTCCGGGGGGTGGCGCCGCTCTTCTGCGCCTCCGCCTCGACCATGGACGAGCAACTCGACCGGGCGATCCATGTCGCCACCCAGGCCCAGCTCATCGTCAACGGCGACCTGGTGGTGATCACCGCCGGCATGCCGCTGCAGACACCGGGGACCACCAACATGCTGAAGGTCCACACCGTCGCCGACATCTGCTTCTCCGGTCAGGGAATCGGCTCTGCCACCGCCCACGGCCTGGTGCGGATCATCGAAAGCGAGGACGACTGGGACAATCTCCCGGCGGAAGTCATCGTCGTTGTTTCATCCACCAACCCGGGCATGCTCAAGCACCTCGGCAAGGTCAGGGGGATCATCGCCGAGCAGCCCGGGCTGACCTCCCATGCCGCCATCGTCGGTCGGGAACTGGGTATCCCGGTGGTCTGCAACGTCCATGAGGCCACCTCGGTCTTCGAAAACGGCCAGCTGATCACCATCAACGGCGTCACCGGCCATATCTGCTACGGATCGTCCTGTTCATGAAACAGAAAAGGGTGATCGTCATCGGCGGCGGCCCGTCAGGGTTGATCGCCGCAGGGGAGGCCGCCGCATCCGGCGGCAGGGTGCTGCTGCTGGAAAAAATGGCAAGGCCTGGTCGCAAGCTCGGCATCACCGGCAAGGGGCGGTGCAACATCACCAACATCGCCGAGCTGGCCGACTTCATCCAGCACTTCGGAAAGAACGGTCAGTTCCTGCACCAGGCCTTCGCCCGCTTTTTCACTTCGGAGCTGATCTCCTTCTTCGAAAATCGCGGACTGCCGCTCAGCACCGAACGCGGGGGGCGCGTCTTCCCCACCAGCGGCCGGGCCCAGGACGTGCTGAAGGTTCTCCAGGAGTGGGCCGTGCAGAACGGCGTGAGCATCCGCTGCAAGACGCCGGTCGATTCACTGCTGATCGCCGACGGCCGCATCACGGGCGTTGTCGCCAGGGGTGAACAGCTGGAAGGGGGCAAGGTGATCCTCGCCACCGGCGGGGCTTCCTACCCGCGCACCGGCTCCACCGGCGACGGCTACCGCCTGGCCGCCCAGGCCGGCCACAGTATCGTGCAGATCCGCCCGGCTCTGGTGCCGCTGGAGACGGAAGGCACCCTTGCCAGGAGGATGGCAGGCCTCAGCTTGAAAAACGTCGGGACGCGGCTGTTCATCGACGGCAGGCGACAGTTTCAGGAGCAGGGGGAACTCTGCTTCACCCCTTTCGGCATCAACGGCCCGCTGGTCCTGTCATTCAGCAACCTGGCCGTCGACAGTCTGCTGGCAGGGAAGAAAGTCCTCCTGGCCATCGACCTCAAGCCGGCGCTGTCGGAAGCCCAGCTCGACCTGCGGCTGCAGCGTGATTTCACCGGCCGCAGCGGGGAACAGGTCGCCAGCGTGCTGCGGGCGCTGCTGCCCCGGGAGATGGTGCCGGTATGTTTGGAACAGGTGGGAGTCGAAGCGAAAAGGCCGGCGGCTGCGATCACCAACGAGGAACGCAGGCGCCTGCTGTCCTGGGTAAAGGATATCCGCCTGGCGATCACCGGCCACCGTTCGTTCGATGAGGCTATCATCACCGCCGGCGGTGTCGATCTGCGGGAAATCGACCCGCGGACCATGGAGTCCCGTCTGGTGAGAGGTCTGCATGTCGTCGGCGAGTTGCTCGATCTCCATGCCGATACCGGCGGCTACAATCTCCAGGCAGCCTTCTCCACCGGCTGGATCGCCGGGCAGGACACGCCCTGAGGCCTGCAGCGGCAACCTGCCGACCGCCCCGCTCAGCGCAGCATCGTCATGAAATCCTCGTAGACCGCCTCTATAGGTATCGCGAAGCCGATGCCCTCGGTGTCCCTGAGGATCATCGTG
>CAYYWK010000641.1:0-2207 GCA_964475345.1 uncultured Desulfobulbus sp. | reverse complement strand
CAGCCAGACCCTGGTGGGAGTATACCTCCGAACGCAAGGCCGCGGTCGCCATCAACAAAGCCCGTGGAGCCTGAAATTTATCTGGAGCCCCTCTCCGCCGCTGGTGGCGCGGCTGAAGCTGTATTATCCCACTTCCTCCCTCTTGAAATCCCGGTATGACCTAACAGCGCTTGGCAGACTTACGCGCGCCGCTGCTACTTTGCAGGATCAGTCCGGCAACGATGAAAACCAGACCGACAAAGGTCGACGGCAGAATTTCCTCACCGACCAGGAAGTGGATGAACACGAGGGAGAGAAAAGGACAGATGAAGATCAGGTTGGCAATCCTGGCAGTGTCCTTTGACAGTTTCATCGCCTTGAGCCAGAAGACATAGGCGATTCCCATCTCAAAAAAACCGATATACACCGCACCCAGCAAACCTGCCGGGTCAATTATTCTGAACCCGTGAACTAACAGGACGTAGCAGGCTATACATGGCAGAGCACAGCAGAAATTCAGAAACAGCCCGATTATCGGCTCGCGGCGGTCTCTGGCATTGTAAATCCAGTATATGGACCATATCAGCGTGGAAAAGAGGGCGAGACCGACACCGACGGGGCTGTCGAACTGCATGGCCAGCAGATTGCCGCGGGTCGAAATAACTACGACCCCTGAATAACTGACGCATATCGCCATGATCTGCATCCTGCCAATTCTTTGCTTGAGGAGCGGGATAGAGAGCAGCGTCAGGGTGATCGCCCAGGTGTGGTTGATGGGTTGGGCCTGCTGCGCCGGCAGCATGTCATAGGCCTCAAACAGCACCAGATAGTACAGGAATGGGTTGAGCAACCCTAATCGGAAGGAGACCAGCCAGTCTTTGCTGCCGATCCCGGCCAGTTCTTTTCCCCTGCCCTGTACCAGGATCACAGTCAGCAGGACGCAGCAGGAAACAGCGGTGGCGTAGAGCAGCAGTTCGGCGGGCTGAAGATGCCGCAGCGACAGTTTAAAGGCACTGGCCACGGTTGACCACAGCCCGACAGTGGCCAATGCATAGGCGTAGGCTTTCTGCTGGTTGCCCATCGCCATCAGCTCTCACCGCGTGACGGCAGAATCAGCAGCAGCAATGCCGACAATATCAGCAGCAGTCCGACAGCCGGGACCGCAGCAAGTCTCTCCCCCACCACCACTATCCCGAGAATGGCGGCAGTAAGCGGTTCGGCAAGCGACAGGGTCATTGCCGTCGAGGCGGAAACGGTCCTGAGGCCGCTTGCAAACAGCCAGTACGAAAGGGCCGTGGCGAGGATGCCGAGATGCAGCATCAGCAGCCAGCCGTTGATTTCTGCGAGCCAGCCGAGTCGGGCACTGAACAGCACCGGGGAGAGAAGGAGCGCGCCGAGGCAGAAGATCACCGCGGTTACATCTTCCGGCGACCTGCCCGGCAGCAGCATCTTGATGGCCAGGGCATAGGATGCGTAAGAAAACCCGGCAGCCAATGCCAGCAGCACTCCAGCCATGTTTACCCGCACATCCCCTGACTGCACGAGCAGCAGCAGACAACCGCTGACTGCGATACCAGTTGAAAGGTACCAGCGCCGAGATGGCAGCCGTCTCAGGAAGAAATACTCCAGAATACCGGCAAAAACCGGCGCAGAGCCAATACCGACAATAGTTCCGACTGCCACCCCGGTCTTCAGCACCGCCCAGAAGAACGTCAGCTGGTAGAGCGCGACAAACCCTCCGGCGGCAATGGTCAGAATCGGCGGCCAGTCATGCACCCGCAATCCACCGCGCAGAACGGCGGAGATGGCAAGTGCACCGCCGCCGAGAAGCAGGCGAAGCGCACCTATAACCGGAGGAGAGCTTTCGGGCGGTGCCAGGGCCTGTGATGTTCCTGTCGTTCCCCACAACACCGCCGCTGCAAGGATAAGCAATGTGCCTCTGCCCATTCGTGCTTCTGTTGTTTTCAAAAGTTTTCTTCCTGAGTGGTAGGGGCTGTCGTTTTCGCCGCTGCCGCCTGTGTTGACGCGTATCGTTCATTCGCTTGCTGTTGCGCAGCACCTGGGATTGGTAGCACAGCCGCACTGATGATTCAACAGGGAATTAAACAATCCACCTCGCTTCCCTGACGCTACCTCTGGTATTTTTTCAGCATAGTTGGAAACTGTGCTACCTTGCCGGTCACCCCAGTTCCATAAGCTCGCAACTCCTTGTTGCTGATCCGGCGTGC
>CAYYWK010000640.1:0-2209 GCA_964475345.1 uncultured Desulfobulbus sp. | reverse complement strand
GGCCGCAGTTCATTCACCAGAGCATGAAGAAAATGGCCTCTGTCCCAGTCTTCCGACTCATTGGAAGCATTGACTGCTCTGAATGTCCGGTATTTTTTGACAAGGTCGGTGACGTCAATGATGAATCCATTCCAGATGGTTTCTCCTTGTGGCCCTCTTTCTGGGGTTGACTTGGCATAAAGGCTGGACTCTTTCCCGGTGGCAGTGAAAACCCTGAACTCTTTCTGCCAGGGTGTAGAGTTTTGCGCAGAATCATGGATCGAGGAGACAACCTCGTCGCGGTCGTCGGGATGAATGGCGGCAAAGAGTTTTGCGGCATCATCGCGGACTTCTTCAGGCGTAATCTGAAAAAGATCCTGTAAACCTTGACTGGCATAGGGCAAAGCCATCTTGCCATCGCCATGCAGAATGAACCTATAGGCAAAACCTGGTGAATGGGATACTATTTCATCCAGTTGCAACAATCGACTACGATCAGCACTGTCTTTCATCTCTTGTCGTGGTGTAGTTTTCTTTGTGAACCCTGATTTCAAAGTCGTTCAGCCAGTGAGTCCGGGAATGCGTCACATATCTGCAATCAGCGCAGATACAGAATCTTGTCGCATTCCCGGGCTCACTGGCTGAATATTGAGAATGAGATTTTTACTCACTCAATGATATAGACATATCATCTTCCTGTCCATTAAAGGAATTACCTATTTTTCAGGTTAAAACTGCATTGAGTAGAGTGCATCAATTTCTGCAACATGCTTTCATCGCATGTGGTGGCCAAGAAGGACAAATGGCGACCAGGTGGTGTTGCCCCAAACTGCAAGTTGGCAGAGGGCAAGAAGTTCTGCAAAAAAGGAAAGCGCATGACATGTGGTGTTTGAGCCGAACCACCGCATCTCCGAGGAAGATACCATGGTCAAAGAGAAGTCTATCGTTACGCTTGGCGATGTGAAAAGCCTTTTTCATGAAGATCGCCATTTTCAAGCAACTGGCAAGGGAGGCCGTGCAGAATACCCTTGAAGCGGAAACGAACGATGCGGTTAGTATTCGAGGATACTGATCACCCAAGTGGTCATACTTGAATTGCGATTCCCCCAGGATCGTCAGGTCAGTTTTCCACAGAGGTCTGATGTCGGTTGTAAATGATTTTCAGGCAGGTTGAAACAATTGGGCATCAAATCTTTGAAAATATAATCATATTGGACACATGGACAGGATGCTCGTAGCCGGGAGATTTGATCTTACTTCGTCTTGGGGAGAGTGACGTGAATTCTTGTTCCTTTGCCAACGGCACTGGTCAGATCGAGTGTGCCGCCCATCTGCAGAACGGCATCTTGGGCAATGCTCAACCCCAGACCAAAACCGCGCACAGCTCCCACGTTCTGACCTCGGAAAAACGGCAAAAAGACATGCTGCTGATCTTCGGCGCAGATACCCACTCCCTGGTCCTTGATGGAGATCACAAGATCTCTGTCTTCTCCGACGATTTCCAAAACTATACCCTTGCCGGGCGGAGTGTATTGAAAGGCATTGGCGAGCAGGGTTTCGAGGATACGGCGGAAAAGAATCTCATCGATAGGTTTATCGGTGCAGCCTGGAGCAATGTCGACTGAGAAATCATGTGAGGGGTGGCGTAAATTTTCCAGTTCCCCGATCACTTCGCGCACCAGTACCTGTAATTGAGCCGTTTTATGCGGTTCTCCGTGTTCTTCCGGAACTGTGTTGTTATAGCAAAGGACGGCATCCACCAGCTCTTTGAGCTGCCTGGAGACGTTGCGCAACTGGTTTTCCTGTTCCCGGCGTTGGTCGCTGCTCAGGCGGTCCTGATACCGTTCCAAGATATCAAGGCTGCTACTCAGAAGACTCAAGGGGGTGCGGAATTCATGGGCCACCCTTGACAGAAACCGGCTTTTAACCGCGTCTGCCACACCTGCCGCTTCCTTGGCCCGGAGTAGTTCCTCGGTGCGTTTGCGCGTATCGATATCGGCGATGACAAGACGTAACACCGGCGCGCCGCCATCCGCTTGCGCAGCTGTTGCCGTCAGATGCGTCCAGAAGCTCGTGCCGTCCGGCTTGACCAGTCGCAGTTCGCAGTTCTGGGCTTGGCCCGTCTCGAAGAGTTTTTTGCGGTGAAGGTAATACACATCCTGGTCTTCTTTAAGGATGTAGCGGGAAATCGGCTGCTTGAGCAGATCTCTGCGCGCAGTGCCCAGAAGAG
>CAYYWK010000639.1:0-2211 GCA_964475345.1 uncultured Desulfobulbus sp. | reverse complement strand
CTCGCCCAATTACATTTGCCTTGTACCCATGGCAAACAATCAATCTGATATTATTCTCTTTAATTATTGAATAGAGCTCAAATATTGCAGTAAAATTTAGAGCACCTCGTGCATGAATAACAGAATGTGGCAATCCAAATTCTATCGCCTTCGATATCAATTCATTCTTGCCATTCTCAAGAAAGCTGATGATCATTGATTTAAACAATTTTGAGCTACTGTTAAGCAGGATTGTTTGATTAACAATTTGGCGCTCTGGACCACCATAAAAATTTGTGGCTATTAAATGTGCTATTTGTTTCATGCTACCGAGGAGTCCTTTCCCAATTGCCTGAAGCTCTAACAATTAAATTTTTTATTGTTATAATTATCAATTTCACAATAGTTACAGGCGTACCTAGCAATAGTCCAAATCTCTTTCTTGAAAACCCAAATGCCAACATTGCGCTGGCGTAATACACTATCTGAGCAAAAATTACTGCCAAACAAGACAAGAAAATTATCCAGGAAATATCATTTTGTTTTAATGCAATACATACAACAGAGAAAAAGGCGGCAAGTATCGTGGATGCAATGATCAGAGGTTTGCTCAGGGCAAGAAAACCAAAACCAGCATCGATCAAAGTCAAGGACTTCGAGTGAATTCCCGACACAATAAGTTCCCAGGCCTTTCTTTTGCCGAAACTCAAATTGCCTTTTGCCCAACGCGTCCTTTGAATGATGAGTTGGGCTGCATACTCAGGAAAATCTGAATAAACAGCAGAATCTAGAACAAAATCAACCCGAACTCCGCTTCTCAATAACTCAATGCCATATTCAATGTCTTCTGTAATGGAATAGGCTTTCCATGGAAATCTGGTCAGAACTTCTCTACTGAACATCATGCCTGTTCCCCTGAGCAGCACGGCAAGGCCCAGTCGTGATTTCATTTCATAATAGAAGACATTCTCGATATAGTTGCCAACAGCCAATGCATAACTCATTGAATTTGAATCAGGATTTGCAACTACATAATTTAGCTGTGCAACTTCAGTCCCACTTTCTAGTATCTTGGAAAAAGTTTGGAGCACATTTTTATCAAGAGTACAGTCGGCATCAATTATTATAAATGCATCGTAGGCCTTCTCCATTAAACGACTGAACGCATACTCCAGTGCATAGCCTTTCCCCCGATTATCATTGTCAAATCTCTCAAGCACCTCCACTCCGAAGTTGCGACAGAGATCAGCTGTGCTGTCGCTGCAGTTATCTGCAATAACAACGATGTCATAGCTTCCATCCGGATAATCCAGGTCTTTACAAGAAGCAAGCGTACCAATTATCCCGGATTCTTCATCGTGAGCGGGAATAACTATGGCAAATCGGAATAATTTAGAAGGCCGCGCATCTTTATCAAAACCCTTTCCTGCCGCCTTTCCCGCTATAAGCAAATAATAGTAGTAGAGAGTGACCAGAAACGGATAGAGCAGCAGCAGTACAGTGAGAAGATATAAGAAAATCACCTTTGAATGAACCATTGTATAGTCAGCGCCATTCCTGAACTTACCGGATGGTTCGGGTCATACTGCAGCAGCCTCCGCGCCAGCGTGATATCGGCAAGCGAATGCTTCACATCCCCCCGGCGTTCCGGCCCGTGAATAGCCTGAATGGCGCCGATAGCGGGATCGAAGCGGGCCAGGCCGTCTCGGATGTGGGCAAAGAGCTCGTTCAGTGTCGTCCGTTGTCCGCAGGCCACGTTGTACACCCGGTTGACGGCTTCGGGGTTGTCGCAGGTCGCCGCCAGCAGGTTGGCCTGGAGGGTGTTGTCGATGTAGCAGAAATCCCTGCTCGTCTCACCGTCACCGTTGATCACCGGGGTTTCATGGTCCAGCAGCTGGCCGATCCATTTCGGGATGACCGCCGCGTAGGCGCCGTTCGGGTCCTGCCTCCGGCCAAAGACATTGAAATAGCGGAGCCCGATCGTTTCCATCCCGTACGTCCTGGCGAACACGTCGGCGTAGAGTTCGTTGACGTACTTGGTCACCGCATAGGGGGAGAGCGGCCTGCCGATCGTCTCCTCGACCTTCGGCAGTCCGGGGTGGTCACCATAGGTCGAAGACGATGCGGCATAGACAAATCGTTTCACGCCGGCATCGCGGGAGGCGACGAGCATGTTCAGGAAGCCGTCGATATTGCTCTGGTTAGTGGTGATGGGGTCGTCAATCGACCTGG
>CAYYWK010000638.1:0-2212 GCA_964475345.1 uncultured Desulfobulbus sp. | reverse complement strand
CGTCTTGCCCCCTGCCTCCTCGATCCGGAAAGTCCAGCAGGACCATGCCCGTCTCTGCCGCGGCAGCACCGTCAGGTCGGTGTGCAGGACGGTATCGTTCTTCTCGTAGCGCCAGGGGCCGAGCAGCCGCCTCTCCAACTCCGTCGGCTCGGCCAGCAGGCTCAAGGCCTGATCGGCATGGGTGGCGACCACCGCCACATCGAAGCGCCTCCTGACACCGTCGGCAAATTCCAGGTCGACCCCTTCGCCGTCGCGATACAGCCGGCGTACAGCCTGCTTCAGTTCAATGCCACCGACAAAGCGCCGCGAGAAGGCCTGGACATAGCTGTGGCTGCCGCCGGCAACGGTCCGCCAGGCCGGGCGGTTCCACAGGTCGAGCAGACCGTGGTTGCGGAAGAAGCGGAGAAAGGAGAGGGCCGGGAAGGCAGTCACCTCGGCGGCCGGGGTCGACCAGATGGCGGCCGCCATCGGTTTCAGGTAGTTGTCGACCATGAACTGGTGGAAGCGGTGCCTGGCGACATACTCGGCAAGGCTGCCGAGGTCATGGCCGGCGACGACGTCGGCCTTGCCCTGGCGGCAGAAACGGCCGATCTCCATCAGGAAGCGATAGAAGGACGGCCGCAGCAGGTTGCCGCGCTGGGCGAAGATGCCGTTCAGGTTGTTGCCGGCATAGACAAGGCCGGTGATGGCGCTGGAGCAGCTGAAAGACATTTCCGTGGGCCGGGAATCCACCCCCAGTTCATCGAGAAAAGCGATGAACCGCGGATAGGTGGCCTCGTTGAAGACGATGAAGCCGGTATCGACCGGCAGGCCGGCATCCGGCCCGTCGGGCAGGACAATGGTATGGGTGTGGCCGCCGAGATAGTCCCCGCCGTCGAACAGCGTGACCGCATACTTTTCCTGCAGCCGTTGCGCGGCGACGATGCCTGCGACGCCGCCGCCGATGACCGCAGCCGTCTTCCGTGGTGTATCACTTTGTACCGCCATTATTTCTCCTTCTCATCTCTGAACGGGCCGCCGGCTTCCCCGCTGCGCGGAAACCAGGGGACGAAGGCGCTGGTACGGGCCTTGTAGGCTGCAAACTCGGGGTCGTCCCGGTATTTCGCCTCGAGCATCGGGATGCCGGAGACCTTCAGCAGCAGAAAGGCGATGGTCAGCGGGCTGACCAGGCCGTACCAGCCATTGCCGGCGCCGAGACCGATCAGGAAAATCCCCCACCATAGCAGCGCCTCGCCGAAATAATTGGGATGGCGGCTGTACCGCCACAGGCCGCTGTCGATCAGTCGCCCGCGGTTCTCGGCCTTGCGCTTGAATGCGGCCATCTGCCAGTCGCTGACCGCCTCGCAGAGAAAACCAGCGGCAAAGAGCAGCGCGCCGATCCCATCCACTGCACCGAGGCTTTCTCCGGGGTCGGCGATGGCCAGCAGGATCGGCGTGGCGATGACCAGCACCACCGCCCCCTGCAGCAGGTAGACCTGCAGCAGGCTGCGCCAGACGATGGTGTCGCCCCATTCCTCACGAAACCTGCGGTAGCGGAAATCCTCGCCGCGCCCTCGATGCCTCAGTCCGATATGCAGCCCCAGCCGGACTCCCCAGACCGACACCAGCGCCAGAAGCAGGAGCGGCCGCGGCTGAATATCGGCGATCCCGCCGGCAGCCAGCCAGGCTCCCCATCCGGCAAGGACAAAAAGCGGCCCGTAGGCGATATCGACCAGGCTGTTGTCCTTCTGCCGCAGGCCGATAACGGCCATCACCGACATTCCGGCGGTAATCAGCAGGGCGGCGCTGAAAAATACACTGTGCATGGCTTCCTCCCTGTTATCCCAATCGGGTGCTGATCAGGTACGAGCCGCCGGCCACCAGCGTGCAGAGCACTATGCCCCAGGCGATGTCGACCACCACCACCTTCACCGGCCAGTCCCGCAGCGTGGCGAGGTTGGTCAGGTCATAGGTGGCGTAGGTGAAGAAGCCGAACAGCGCCCCGTAGAGACAGGCCCGCCCCAGCGAGGCCGCCTCGATGCCGGGCCGGACCGCGAAGAACAGGATGCCGGCGATGTACATGCCGTAGAAGACCAAGGCCGCCGGCCAGTTCACCTGGGGGCTGAGCAGGTGCTGGAGATTTTTCGCGTAGAAATCCCGGGCGACATAGCCGAGCCAGACCATGTCGATCGCAAAGAAGACCGGGATGGTCAGCAGATAGAGTTTCAACCAG
>CAYYWK010000637.1:0-2222 GCA_964475345.1 uncultured Desulfobulbus sp. | reverse complement strand
GCCCGGTGGTCGAAGCCCTGGCCGGGACCTTTGTCAACGACTGGTTTCTCGATGCCGACATCCGGCATTTTCGCCCGAAATCGGTGCGCGAGGACATCGATACCGTGCGGCGCATCGCTGACATCCACCCCTCGCCACCGACAGGCGATATCGCAGTGCAGCTTGTTCCGTCCGGCCCGGGAATGGCCCAGGACGCAATCCACAGCCTGCTCCTGGCAACCATTTATGCCGCCCGCAGGGAGCTGATCCTTACCACCCCCTACTTCATTCCCGACGAGCCTCTGCTGATCGCCCTGAAAGCGGCAGCCCAGCGCGGAGTCGAGGTCCGGATCATCGTTCCGGCGAAAAACGATTCGCGATTGGTGGAGTATGCCAGCCGCGCCCGCTTCGAAGAACTCGTCTCAGCCGGCGTGAAGATTTTGCAGTTTACCGGCGGCCTGCTCCACGCCAAAACCATCACCGTCGACGGCACCATCGCCCTGGTCGGCTCGGTCAACCTTGACATGCGCAGCTTCTGGCTCAATTTCGAAGCCACCCTCTTCATCTACAATCCGGATTTTTCCGGAACCCTGCGCCACCTCCAACAGCAGTATGCACATCAGTCCGTGCTCCTCGACAGCGGGACCCTGACCGAACGCACGCGCCTGGCAAGGTTCAAGGAGAATCTCGCCCTGCTGATCGGCCCTCTGCTCTAGTCCGGGGCGGGGGTCAGGACAGGCAGGCCGCTTCCCGCTCCTGACCAGCCATTCCGATGAGCATCTCGACATGCCGGCGCTCCTCGTCAATGATTGCGGCCAGCTGCCGCCTGACCTCCGGATCGTCGACCAGGTCGGCAAGAAACTGGTAGAACAGGATGGTGTCCTCCTCGAAGGCCACTGACTGGCTGAGAAAGCCCTCCACGTCGTTGGATGCGGCGAGCAGGTCCGCATCAAGACCAAAGGTCTGGGCCCTGACCATCTCCTGCAAGAGGTCCCGTCCCAGCCGATCCGCCTCCGAGGCTGCCGCCGGATCGAGTCTTCCCCCTCCCATCGCGGCAAAAAAACGGGCATGGCGCTGCTCGTCCCTCGCCATCCACAGAAACAGCTCCGCCATTGCCGGCTGGCCGGCGCGTTCGGCGGCCCTGCGGTAGGTCGCCTCGCCGTTTTTCTCGATCTGGACGGCGATGGCGCAGATATCCTCGCATGTGAACATGACCGTCACTCTCCTTCCGGGGCCATGCTCTCCATGATCGTCATCAGCCGCTCGTTGGCCTTCTCGACCTCGGGGTCCTCGAGGAACGGTGCGATCCGCATGAACGACTGGCCGAACCTCTGCCCCAGCGCATTGGCCTTCTGTTCGAGTTCGGCATACTTCGGCGGCACGGTCTGCTCATTCGCCAGTTCAGGATACTTGCTGTGCAGATCTCGCATCCTGGGGGCCAGTTCCGCCATCTCGTCGGCGAAGGCGTTGATCGCCGTGGCAAAAGCGCCGGCGCTTTCGGCGGTTTCCACCGCCTGCAGGTAATTCTCCAGGGCCGGGACATACTCCTTGAAGACGGCACTGGCCTCTTCATATTTATCCCCGGCGTGGCCGAGAGCAGCGAGCAGGAGCACCAGCGCGGACGCAGCAAAAGACAACAGTTTCCTAGACATTTTCCCTCCAGTGGTTGACGGATGCGGCATCTTCACCGCTAGCAGATGGGCACAGGGTAGCATGAATCCCGCGATTGGAAAACCTCAAGAAACGAATTTCCTCAGCCGAAACGACCACCGGAGATTTCCATTTGCCTTGCGGCGGTCGACCTGATACGCTGGTACTACCCGTGACATCCCGCATCTTCTTGAAAAACCGGAGCTTCTCGAGAACGCCGCACCCGTTGCCGGCCAACAACGACCTGACACCATGGACATCCTGCTGCTTTCTGACATCCACGGCAACTACCCGGCCCTGATGGCCATCGAGTCGTTCTTTGCCGACCGGCAGTTCACCATGATCCTCAACGGCGGCGACTCGGTTGTCTATGCTCCATTCCCCGCCGAGACCCTGCGCTGGCTCAGGGAACACGGGGCGCTGTCGATTCTCGGCAACACCGACAAAAAAGTCATCAAGCTCCTCTCAGGCAAGGAACTGAAAAAACCCGGCAAGAAGGACAAGCGGATCATGTACACAGCCACCGCCGATCAGCTCGACCACGCCGGCAGACGCTACCTGCAGGCCCTGCCGATCTCCCTCGACGTCAACCT
>CAYYWK010000636.1:0-2230 GCA_964475345.1 uncultured Desulfobulbus sp. | reverse complement strand
GGCGGCGGCGGCGGCCGGCCGAACCTGGCCCAGGCCGGCGGCCCGGAGGGGGCCGCCCTCGAGGGCGCCCTGGAGGCGGCCCGCCGCGAGCTGCGGGCCGCGCTGGGCTGAAGCCTGGGGGGCGCCCCCGGGCCTCAGGCGGCTGGGGTTTCCGGCGGACGGCGGGCGGACAGCGTGGTGAGCAGGGAGTCGATGGTGTCGATCAGGAGGGCGCCGGGCCGCAGGGGGGCGAGATGCAGGCCGGGGATCTCGCGGAGGAAGGGATAGGGCTTGGGTTGGTTGATGGGCCGCTCGGAAAGGACGTTCTTGAGGAAAAGCACGTCATCCCGGGCGATCGTGTCCTCGGTGAAGCCCACCAGTCCGGTGAGTTGAAAGATGGATTTCTGCGTGCGAACCAGAAAGCAGGATTCTTCCCAGGAAGGTTGCACTTCGGCATTGTAAATCGTGATGCCGCTGCAGGGAAGTCGCACGGCCCCGCTGATCTGGGGCGCCATCAGGATCGAGGTCTGATTGCGGATGAAGCGGGGGGCGGCCTCCTCGATGCGCCGCTGCAGCAGTCCCTGCAGCTTTTCTCTGGCGGGAGCAGGCAGCTCCGCGTTCCCGGCCTGCGGGGCGCTGCCGCTCTCCGCCGGTGCGGTCGACCGCTCCAGTTCTGCGAGCAGCGGCCCGGCGAGGGCCCCCAGGTCGGCGCTGAGCCTGGTGATCTCGGCCTCGATGGCCTGTGTCGCTGCCTCCGAGAGAACGCTGCGCAGGGCCAGGCGCCTGGGTTCCGGCTCCAGGGAAAGCACCTCCAGCAGCTCGATCAGCTTGCAGCCGAGGCTGTGCCCGAGCCAGGCATGATTGGAGCCCTCCAGATAGATTGGATCTGCGCCCAGTCTGGGCAGGTCTCTCAATTGCAAAACCTTCAGCCTCTTGTAGAGATCAATCGCCAGCTGCCAGTGGTCGGCGCGGAAAGGGCTGAAGGGAAACGGGTGAAGAATGACGGAATAGCTCTTTTCAGTCAGTTCGCGTGCGAGGGCGTCATAGAAGAAGGAAGGCCATGAGCCGAAGCCGAAGCCGCCGATCAGATGGATGATCTTTCTGGGTTCGGGGTGGAGGTAAATGCGACTGCCCAGGACGCGAGCTGTTCTGATCATCGTGACTCTCTCGCATCATTTCTTGCCTGTTTAGCAGCAACTCCGGCCAGCAGTGGTGTTCCGGGTTCGGGCCTGCTCGTCCCCCTGGGCTGCTCGGGGCCGGTCCTGCCTGCGGCCTGCGCTCCGGGGCCGTGGTGAGTCGCAGCGGGCGGAGGGCTGAGCCTGCCGGGTCTTCCCGTCGGGACGGAGCGTGGGCGGCTCCTGGGGAGGGGCGCCATCAGGCCATGGCCGCCGGGCCGCCGGTCTGTCCGGCATGGCTCCCAGGCCGCTGCCTGCAGGCGGGCGGCTTCAGCCCGGCGGTCGCTCGCTGTGCCGCGCCGGGGATGCCCGCAGACCCTCCTGCTTCCAGGGGGGAGTCCCTCCTTCAGGACCGACGGCCGATGGTTGCCGCGGATGCCGGTAGCGCCCGCTACAGACCCCTGTCCGGCGCGCACGCTGGTATGCCCTTGCCTCAGGCCGGTGAGTCTTGCCGGTGATCCCCCGCCTGCCCGAGATGCCTGTCGATGCCACTGCTCCTCCCGACTGTCCCCCGGCCACCAATGTCATCCAGGGGCTTCTCGAGGAACTGCATGACAAGTATGCCGATCTCGATGAAGGCAGGGTCGCCGATTACATCCCCGAACTCGCCAAGGCCTGCCCCAGTGATTTCGGCATCGCCATCGCCACCGCCAATGGCAGCCTCTATGAAGTAGGCGTCACGCGCAAGTGCTTCACGATCCAGTCGATTTCCAAGCCCTTCGTCTTCGGGCTCGGCATGAAGCTGCTCACACCCGAGCGCCTGTCCCACAAGGTGGATGTGGAGCCCTCGGGCGAGGCGTTCAACGCCATCAGCCTCAATCCCCAGTCGGGAAAGCCCCGCAACCCGATGATCAATGCCGGGGCGATCGCCATCTCGGCCCAGATCTGTGCCCATGATCCTGAAGGGGCCAATGAACTGATGCTCGACTATTTCGCCGAGCTGGCCGGCCGGCGCCTAGGGGTGGATGAGGCCGTCTATCGCTCCGAGAGCGAAACCGGCCACCGCAACCGGGCCATCGGCCATCTGCTGCGCAATTTCAACATCATCGAGTGTGATCCCGAGCCGGCACTGGATC
>CAYYWK010000635.1:0-2237 GCA_964475345.1 uncultured Desulfobulbus sp. | reverse complement strand
CAGTCTGCCGAGGAAGATGGCCGGCAGACTCTATGACTGATCGCTCCCGTCAGTCTCGCGGCGCTGCCTGCGGCCTGGCGCTGAGCCAGGCCTTGGCGATGCCGCTGCCGAGGATCAGCAGGCAGCCGGCGATCTGCAGCGGTGAGAGGCTCTCGTGAAAGAGCAGCCAGCCGAAGGCAATGACGGCGATCGGTTCGAAATAGGCCAGGGTGCCGAAGGTGGCCGCCGGCAGGACATTGAGGGCGATGACGGCGCAGAGTATGGCGAGAAAGCCGGGAAACAGGCCGGTGCCGATCAGCCACAGCCAGTTGGCGGCGGAGATCTCCGGCGGCCGGGCAATGAGGAATGGCAGCATGATCAGGGCGCCTGTCAGCAGTTGGAAAAAGGTCCGGCTGTAGACGTGGACATGGGCCTTGATGGTGCGGTTGATGAGGATGAAGGCGGCATAGCAGCAGGAAGCCACCGCGGCCAGGCAGATGCCGGCGAGGTGGTCGCCGTTGCCGGAGAAATCGATGCGGAATTCCATCATCATCGCAAAGCCGAGCAGGGCTGCGAGGATCAGCACGATGCTGTTGCGGTTCAGGCGTTCGCCGAGAAAGAAATGGGCGTAGATCGAGGCGGTCAGCGGCGCCAGGTAGACCAACATGATGGCGTTGGCCATGGTCGTCAGGTTCATTGCCTGGACGTAGAAGATGATGAAGCCCGAGAGCATCCCGCCGTTGATCAGCACCGGCCAGGTCGGCCATTGCCTAAGGACGCCGCCCTGCCGGACGGCCAGGATGAAGAGCAGCATGAAGCCGGCGCCGAAAAAGAGGCGGAAGAAGGTCACGGTTTCGGCGGGCAGGCCGGTGATCTTCGAGAAGACGCCGATGGTCCCCATCAGCAGTGCGGAAAGGAGGGCGGCGATGATTCCGCCGATGCTCATGGTCTTGCCGGGTTGCGGTAGCATAGTCAGAAACCTTTTCATGCTGGATAGAAGAGGGAGAGTCTGTCGTGATACCACGGCAGGCGTTTTCCGGCAACGTCAAGATCGCAGGTTCCGCCGGCCTGAATCGGCAGTGCTGGTGCGTGGTATCGCCGAAGCCGTTCGCGTCTGGAATGCTTTCGGTTGCTTTTCCCTGGGAAGTCATATAAAATTTCTGCGTATTGTATCAAATCAATTGATCATCGGCGCAGTTTTTCCCCGCGCAAGGCCATAACGTCTTCAACCGCCGGAGACCACATGAATTATCTTGTTTTCGTGTATGGCACCCTGAAGAAGGGATTCAGCAACCACCGCCTGCTCGCCGGTGCCGAGTTTCTCGGGGTGGCCCAGACCGTTAAAAAATATGCGATGTACTCGACCGGCACACCGATCGTGCTGAAAAACGAGGCGGTGTCGCCGATCCACGGGGAGCTCTACAGGGTCGGTGAGGCGACGCTGGTGGCTCTCGACAGCCTGGAGGGACATCCCGACTGGTACCGGCGGGAAGAGGTAGAGATCGCTGTCGACGGGGAAGAGGGGAGGTACCGGGAGACGGCCTGGCTGTATTTCAGCCTGGACAAGCGCGGGGTGCTGGTCCCGGGCGGGAAATACCTCAAGGAGGTCCAGCAGGTCTGAGAAGCGGTGGCAGGGGTGCATCCTGCCTGGGTAGACGAGGGAGGGTCGGAAGCGCATGGGCGCTCCCGGCCCTTTTTTTATGCTACATGCAGAGGGCGCCGTGCAGGGCCCGCTGGGCCTGGTTGAACTGCTCCCTCTCGACGATGAACTGCATGTTGGTCTGCCGCGCGGTCTGGGAAACGGCGAGGATGTTGATGTTTCTGGAGGCAAGCGACTGCGCCGCCCTGGCGAGAATCCCCGGTTGGCCGATATTTGAACCGATGGCGCAGACGATGGCTACCGGCCTGTTGGTGACCAGTTCGAACTTGTCTCCCAGGTCGGCCAGCAGTTCCGTCCGGCAGTCGCGCTCGTTGATGATCATGCCGATGGTGTTGGCGTTGGTGGCCTTGCTGATGTAGGAAATCTGGTGTTTGGCAAGCACCTGCATGATCCGCAGGTCGAAGCCGACCTCGCCGACCATGCGGGTGTCGTGGATCTCCAGGTTGATCACCCGGTCGGAGCCGGTGACGATCTCGACCTTCGATTCAGGGGCGATAAAGTCCTTGGTGATCAGAGTCCCTGCATGGTCCGGGTCGAAGGCGTTCTTGACCCGGATCGGTATTTTGTTTATCTCAAGCGGTTTCGATGCATTTGGGTG
>CAYYWK010000634.1:0-2237 GCA_964475345.1 uncultured Desulfobulbus sp. | reverse complement strand
TAGAGGCCGCCGGCATCCCAGGCCTCGGCAATTATCTTGGTATCCCGCAGCACCGGGTCCTCGGTGATCATTTCGATAACCGGCGGATTGGCCAGTACCTGGCCGGTGCGATCCCGGCCGAGGATTGAGGCCAGGTCGAAACGGAAACCATCGACATGCATTTCGATCACCCAGTAGCGCAGGGTGTCCCGAATCAGGCTGCGCACTACCGGGTGGTTGCAGTTCAGGGTGTTGCCGCATCCGGAGAAGTTGAGATAGGCGAAATCTTGCTGGTCGAGGAGGTAGTAAACGGGATTGTCGATGCCACGGAAGCTGCTTGTCGTGCCGTCGTAGCCACCTTCAGCGGTGTGGTTGAAGACGATATCGAGAATGACCTCGATGCCCGCCTGATGCAGTCTTTTGACCAGCAACTTGAACTCGTCGATATGGTTGTGGCAGTCTGACGCGTATGCCGATTTCAGGGCATGGAAGGATACCGGGTTGTAGCCCCAGAAGTTCTTCAGGGGCGTGCCGCTCTTGGGATTGACGAAGGTGTTGTCATTTTCGTCGAACTCGGTGATGGGCATTAGTTCAACCGCCGTGATGCCCAGAGACTGCAGATAGGGGATCTTTTCGATGATGCCCTCAAAGGTGCCGGGACACGCCGCGCCGGAACTCGAGTCTATGGTGTAGCCGCGGGGATGGAGTTCATAAATCACTGTTTCCGTCCAGGGAATCTTCAAAGGACGGTCACCCTCCCAGTCAAAGTCAGAGGCGAGCGGCATGCAGCACGGGGCGTTGCCGTAGGGACTGCTGCTTCCCCACGGCCGTGGCAGGAGACGGTGACAGAAGGGGTCGATGAGAATGACGGCCGGGTTGAAGGCGCATCCAGCAACGGAAAAATCCGCAGGGCCATCCATGCAGTAGCCGTAGGTGAAGTCGTCTGACTGGGTTTCAACGAACATATGCCAGATGTCGCCCGTCCTGTGCTCCCCGGCGGGCAAGGGGATTTGGTGGCGATGCGGGATTCCGCCGGACGATTCTGCGATGTCGATGATGAGTGTGACAGCGGTGGCATGGCGACTGAACACCGCGAAATTGTAGCCATGATTTGTCTGAAAACACCCTAGAGGAAGCGGGCTGCCTCTTTTTACCTTGAATTGGGAAGTAACACTGGACATGTCTGGGAATGATTCCTATTCTAGCTTAAAAAGGGCACGCTGATGGTTTGCGGCAGTGTGAGCCTCTTCGTATCATACACGACAACCCAGGTCTGGCGGAAAAAGTTTCGCGGGACGACGAGAGAACCAATCATGAGGAGGATACCATGGCAATGTTTCAGCGGATTCAGGTCGGACGACAGATGATTGATTCCATCGACTGGGAAATGACGCCTGATCTCAGCTTCGGCACCTATGAATCCTGGGGGGGACGGGAGAGGGTCCGGAACAATGATGAGTGCGTCTATTACTTCTTCATTGATAACTGGGGTGATGAGCCAAAACTGTGCCTGATGGAGCGGGCAGTCAAGCATGCCCGGATTGTTGCCGAGATTAAGGCCCCCGCCGAACTGGTCAAGAACTGTGTCGAAAGCCAGGGATTGTCATCGTGGTTTGAAAAAAGCTATGCGATCAATGATCAGGTTCGCTCCTGGCTGATCGCCAATGTTCTTGAAGGTGGAGACGGTTCGCTGATCGTTCCTGTGGAAGAAGAAACTCGTCCCGAAGACAGAGGGGATGCTTTGCCAGTTAGGGTCGCTACAGTCTCTCCGGACGATATAGTCTTGCTCCCCGACGTGACAACGGCCCTGAACGACGATCAGGTGGAGGGTGTGCTGAAGAGCTGGAATTTTTTTGATGCCGTGCTCAACCCGCAGGGAAGGTTCGACAATGTCCTGATGGCCGGTGGCAGCCCTGGAACACTGGTGGACCTCCGCACTTCGCTGATGTGGCAGACCGATGGTTTTGACATCTGCTCGCTGCGGATGATGAAGAATTCGGTTGCGGCTGTGAATGGCAAGGGGTTTGGCGGGTTCAGCGACTGGCGACTGCCGACCCTGGAAGAGGCGATGTCGCTGATGGAACCGGTCCAGAATAGCAAGGATATCTATCTCAACCCCTGCTTTTCCCGGGAGCAGCCGTTCATCTTTACCGCCAACCCCAGGAAACCTGGGGGGCACTGGTTTGTGGACTACGAGCAGGGGCGCTGTTTTTGGTCCTCGGCAACCATCCCCGGAGGATTCGGCCGTCTGGTCCGTT
>CAYYWK010000633.1:0-2238 GCA_964475345.1 uncultured Desulfobulbus sp. | reverse complement strand
GTCTACGCCCGGGCCCGTAGCACCAACCTCAAGGCTCCGGCCGAGATCCGGATCTGTCGGCTCGACGGCACGCAGGACCGCCGGCTGCTCGACAACGCCACCTTCCCCACCTTTACCGGTGACGGCAAGGCGGTGATCGCCGAGCGGGAACGGGGGCGGATCATCCGGGTGGATATCGCCTCCGGTCGGGAGGAGGAGCTTTTCCCTCGCGGCCAGGGGCCATTCGCCCGGGCGCAGATTGCCAAACCCCGGATCTCCCCGGACGGAAAGTGGGTGGCCTTCACCAGCGACAGGCCGCGGCGCTGGACGGCCTGGGCAGTGCGGCTGGCTGACGGCCATGCGGTGCAGCTGGGCGATGGCTGTCAGCCGGTCTGGTCGGACGACCCCGATGTGGTCTTCCACGTCGCGACTTCGGGGATGAAGGAGAGGACCGGCATCCTGCGCACCACGCTGCCGGCGGGACGGGCGAAAACGGTGCTTGATCGCGACGCCCCCCGCGGCCACGAGTATTTCCCGGCGATCGAGGGCGGGCGCTACATATTCTACGGCGCCAGCCGGCCTGGTGAACACGACCACGATTCGGCCAACTACCAGCTGTTCGTTCACGACCTCAGGGACGGCTGGACCGCCCGCGTCTCCCGCGACGGCTTCACCAACCGCTGGCCGCAGTGGGTGCCGGGAAGGTGAATGCCGGGGAGTGCATCTGAGTGAGGAGGAGCTCTCCGTGAGAGCAGTGAGCGATCGACCAGCCGGAACGACGCCTGCCGTCTACCCGCAGATCTCCTGCTCGGTGCGGCTGATGATTTCCTCCTGGTGGTTGCGGTCGAGGTCGACGAAGTAGTCGCTGTAGCCTGCCACCCGCACCAGCAGGTTGCGGTACTCGTCCGGGTGCTGCTGGGCCTGGCGGAGGGTGGCGGTGTCGACCACGTTGAACTGGATATGATGGCCGCCCAGCCGGAAATAGGTGCGGATCAGGCCGCCGAGCTTGTCGAGATCCTGTTCGCTGGCCAGCACGCTGGGAAGGAAGCGCTGGTTGAGCAGGGTGCCGCCGGAGCGGATCTGGTCCATCTTGGCCAGCGATTTGATGACGGCTGTCGGGCCGTTGCGGTCGGCGCCCTGGGAGGGCGAAGTGCCGTCCGATTCCGGCAGGTGGGCGAGCCGGCCGTTGGGGGTGGCGCCGAGCATCCGCCCGAAGTAGACGTGGCAGGTGGTCGACAGCATGTTGAGGTGGTAGATGCTGCCCTTGGTGTTGGCCCGTCCGTCGATGGCGGCGTAGAGGCTGTCGTAGACTTGCCGCATCAGGTCGTCGGCGCGGTCGTCGTCGTTGCCGAAGAAGGGGGTGCGGTTCCACAGCCGCATGCGCAGCGCCTCATGCCCGGCGAAGTTGGCAGCGAGGGCCGCGAGCAGCTTATCCATCGTCACCTTCCCACTGTCATAGACGTGGGTTTTCAGCGCCGACAGCGAATCGGTCACCGTGCCGATGCCGCAACACTGGATGTAGGTGGTGTTGTAACGCGGCCCGCCGTCGTAATAGTCCCTCCCCTTCTCGATACAGTCGTGGATGACGACCGACAGGAACGGCGCCGGCGAGTACTTGGCGTACATCCGCTCGATATAATTGTTGACCCTGACCTTGAGATCCACCACGTAATCGAGCTGGCGGGTGAAGGCGGCGTACAGCTCGTCGAAGGTGGCGAAGTTGCGCGGGTCGCCACTGGCCAGGCCGACCTGCTTTCCGCTCAGCGGGTCGACGCCGTTGTTGAGGGTGACCTCGAGGATCTTCGGGACGTTCAGGTAGCCGGTCAGGATGTAGGCCTCCTTGCCGAAGGCACCGGTCTCGATGCAGCCGCTGGTGCCGCCCTCACGGGCGTCGGCGACGGTCTTGCCGACCCGCATCTGTTCCATGACCACCGCGTCGGTGTTGAACACCGACGGGTAGCCGTAACCCTGGCGGATGACCCGCGCCGCGGCCTTGAGGAAGCGCTCAGGCGTCCTGCTGCTGACGTGGACGCTGGGCTGGGGTTGCAGCAGGTGCAGCTCGTCGGCGACTTCCAGCGCAATGTAGGAGACCTCGCCGACCCCGTCACTGCCGTCGGGACAGAGGCCGCCGAGGTTGATCTGGGTGAAGTCGTTGTAGGTGCCGCTTTCCTTGGCGGTGACCCCGACCTTGGGCGGCGCGGTGTGGTTGTTGACCTTGATCCACAGACAGGACAGCAGTTCTTTGGCCCGCTCCCGGTC
>CAYYWK010000632.1:0-2239 GCA_964475345.1 uncultured Desulfobulbus sp. | reverse complement strand
GGCGGTGGACATCAGCGCCAGGCTGACTGCAGGCATGATCATGTGGGCAGCGGTGCCGCGCCCGAGCGGCGGCAGCACCGAGAGCCAGATCGAGAAGACCATCACCAGCAGGAAGCCGAGCCAGAAATTCGGCATCGAGACGCCGAAGAAGGCCAGAGCCCGGGTTGCGTGATCGGGCCAGCGGTCCCGGTTGAGGGCGGCCCACATGCCCAGCGGAACGCTGACCACAAGGGTGAGCACGAGCGAGACGCCGGCCAGTTTCAGGGTGGCCGGCAGGTAATAAAGGATGTCGTCGAGGACCGGTCGCCGGGTGACGTAGGACAGGCCGAAGTCGAGACGCACCGCCTTGCTCAGCCAGTCGAAATACTGAGCCGTGAGCGGCTTGTTGAGGCCGAGGAATTCCCTGGCTGCGGCCAGCGATTCGTCGGTGGGAGGTATCTGTGACAGCCGCAGATACGACATCGCCGGATCGTTCGGTCCCAGGCGCAGGATCAGAAAGACCACGATCGAGACGGCCAGCAGCAGAGGTGCCAGCAACAGCAGCCGGCGGAGGATGAAGCGGAGCATGGTCAGCGTTCCTTCTTGGTTGTCGTCCGTGTTCGATTACTGTCTGTTGATCAGCTCGAAGGGGATTTCGTACTTGGTCGGGCCGTAGACAACCCCCTGCAGGTCCTTGCGGTGGACTATAACCCCGGTCATGTAGGTGATCGGCAGGTAAACCGCCTGATCATGGAGGGTGGTAAGAATGTACCTGTAAAGCTCCTGACGCTTCGCCTCGTCGGTGGAGAGCAGCACCTCGCTGATCTTCCCGTCGATTTCTGCCTTCATCGGCAGGCCGGCCTGGGCCTGGTAGTCGGCGTGGGACGGCGCCCGCATCGAACTGCAGTAGGAGTGCGGGTCATACGGCGCGCCCCAGGTCTCGTTGAAGATCATCCCGAATTCGCCTGTCTTCTGGCGATTCATGTTCGAATCCGGTTCCTCGCCGACCAGCTTGACATTGATGCCTATTTTCTGCAGGTCGCCCTGGATGACCTCGGCGATCGCCTTCTGCTGGGCGTCGTTTCCGACAAAGCAGAGATCCACCGACAATTCCTGGCCGTTCTTGCTGCGAGTTGCCCCTGCCTCCGTCTGCAGCCAGCCTGCTTCGGTCAGGAGATTTGCTGCAAGGGGCGGGTCGAAGCCGAATGGTTTCAGGCTGAGATCGCTGTACGGAGTGTCGGTGGAGTAGAGGGTGTCGGCCTGTTTTTCGACGCCGTAGAAGACCGCCTTGACCAGTGCCGCCTTGTCCACAGCATGCTGGATAGCCTGACGGACCTTGAGGTCGGCTGTGGCGCCACGCTTGGAGTTGATAGCCAGAACCCTGGTGGCAAGGGGCTGGGAGATGCCGGTGACATAATCGGGATTGGCGGCAAAACGCTGGAAGGCATCGAGGCTCAGTTGTCCTGCGCCGTGGCCGGCGGCACCGTGGATCAGGTCGATCTCACCGGTTTCGAGGGCCACCGCACGGGAATTGGGATCGGGGATGACCTTGACGAGCAGTTTTTTGAACTGCGGTTTGGTTCCCCAGTACGTGTCGTTGCGTTCGAAGAGATCGTATTCGCCCTTTTTGGTCTCGATCAGGACCCACGGGCCGGTACCGACCGCTTTCTTGATGCCGTTGGCTGTGTTGCCGTCCTCAGGCATCGCCACCGGGCTCATGAACCGCAGCGGGCGGATCAGGCAGAGCTCCTGCAGGGTCGGGTAATAGGCGTTCTTCATGGTCAGCCGGAAGGTGTGGCTGTCGACGGCCTCGGCCTTGTCGATCTGGGCAACCAGTTCCAGCCATTTATGGCGTTCGCCGTTGGCCAGCACCGCCTCGAAGTTTTTCTTCACCGCCTCGGCGTTGAATGGGGTGCCATCGGAGAACAGCACATCCTTGCGCAATGTGAAGGTGTATGTCTTGCCGTCAGCTGAGATCTGCCATTTTTCAGCCAGCCAGGGAATGACCGTGCCGCCTTCGCTGTATTTTACCAGCGGCTCGTAGACCATCGCCTGGGCGAACATCTGGTTCGGGGAGTACATGTGCGGGTTGAGTTCGCCGACGTTGGACGACCAGGAATAGACCAGGGTGTCGGAGTCGGCCTGCGCGACCGGTGCGAACAGGCAGAGGGTCAGGGCGAAGAGGACAAAGGCGAGACAGGGCTGCCAGCGGAAAACGGTCATGAAAGTGCCTCCTGGGTTGGGGTTGAGCGGGTTGTAC
>CAYYWK010000631.1:0-2243 GCA_964475345.1 uncultured Desulfobulbus sp. | reverse complement strand
CCACGCCTTCCGGTTTGTCGAGAGTCCGCTCTGAGATGCAATACAAATGCCCAGCGGCCAAAACACCACGCCAAGGGCGATGAGGTCGGGGTTCGAATCGTAAAAAATTGAGATCGGAGCCAGCGTATAAAGCACTGCTCCCCAAAGCGCGGTATTTTCGTCGTAAAACCGCAGCAACACCCGGTGGGTGAGCAGACAGCCGGCCAGTCCCACAAGGGCACAGAAGGCAATGACTCCGTAATTTCCCAGCAGAGGAAGGATCAGATAGTAGATCCAGATCGCACCGGCCGGGTGGTCCACATAGTTGAACTGCCAAGGGTCGGAGACCAGGCCGCTCAAAAAATGGTAGTTGATCATGGCCCCCATGCGGTTCAAAAAACCGTATTCATGGAGCTTACGGGCCTCCCAGACATCCCAGGAAAGCTGCGGATCATAATGCGTCCATGCCAGGACTCTGCTCAGAACCCAGACCAGAGTGATCACGAGCAAAGCCTTTGCCGTGTCTTTCGATTTGAAAGAATCAGAAGCCATGATTGAGGGGGGAGGCTTGCATCTGGTTGTGAACGACGGCAACCCTCGCAAAAATAACTCTCGACCTTCCAGACAAAAATCGCGATTTGCACATATATGTCTGAACATTCCGAATCGCGTTTGGAGTTTTATCGCCGCTGGCACCGCCTTTCGAAGCCATATATCCTCTGGCAGCTGGAGCAGTTTCTTCCCGTGATCGGAAAGCGGGTGGCGGATGTGGGATGCGGGATCGGAAACTTCACCGAAGCGCTGGCAGACCGGGAACTGTATCTCGGCATCGACATGGATCCTGTCCTGCTGGAGGAACTCCAACGATTGTTCGGACACCACAGGAGCATCCAGACAGGAGTTTATGATATCACCACCGACTCGTTTGTTGAGGAGATGCGCAGCCGGCAGATAGACACGATCCTCTGCGTGAATGTCATCGAGCATATCGAGGATGATTTCCTTGCCGTGAGAAACATGGTCGATGCGCTCCCGCCCGGCGGACACCTCTGCCTGTTTGTTCCAGCTCTTCCCTTCCTGTTTGGGACACTCGATGTTCTGGACGGTCACCACCGACGTTACACCCGCCGGACTCTGCTGCAGCGGGTTGAGAAGTTGCCGGTCAATCTCCTCAATATCCATTACTTCAACATCCTTGGCATCGCCCCCATGTTTCTGAAGGGTCGTGTTCTCAAGCAAAAAACCCACACAGACGACAACTACAACGTGATGAACCTCGCTTTGCCAATTGTCCGTCCACTGGAGCGAATGTGCCCCCCCCCGATCGGGATTTCACTGGCGGCGACATTCCAGAAGCTGGATTGAAGCCGACCGTCAGGCCTTCTGAATTACAGGCTGTCTAGAAAGTTGGGTATAGCTCCCGCCGCATCACCTCCGTGATCAGGATCGGAACAGCGTCGATGACCGGGTATCCGTAAGCGAGGGAAATGGTGCAAGAACAGATAGCAGAGCACAAACGGGGCTCCCCCATTCCGCAGCCGAAGGTTGCTCGTATCGCAGCACACGCGAAGCGGGAGTTTAGGAAGCTGGAACATCCTCGCCGGGTCAGGGCCGGGTGCTGAATTCCTGAAGCGGCCAACTTTTTGCCTGTTCTGCCAATTTTTTCGGCGGTATTGTGCCGGGTTCATGGATTCTCCTCGATATCGGTCCGTTGTTTCCGGATGGCTCCTGCCGTCCGTAGTGACGATGCTGGAGCTGTCCGGCGGGAGGCTGCTTGCCAGCGCCTCCGCCAAATCCGCCAAGGCAAGCCCCCCCCTATGACCGTTCAAAATCTCCCCAAGGTCACTGTCTATTTTGTGACCATTCTGGGTCTGTTCGCAGCGGTTCTGCTGGGGCGGTATGCCGGGCAGGGGAATGCGAAGGATATCATGCTTTCGTTGGGGGCATTTGCGGGAATCGCCTTCTTCTTGGCGCTCGGAAAGAACTACTGGATGTTCCTGGTGTTTGCGCTTGGTTCAGGCCTCCCGGCCCTGCCGTTTGGCGGGAGGACACTCCAACTCGGGGAGTTGGGCGCAGTGACCTGCTTCATCGTGTTTCTGACGATGCTGGCGTTTCATAAGAACCACATCAACCTGCTGAACATCCAGACGATCGTCGTTTTTCTTTTTATTATCTGGGTCGCGATCATCTACATGCAAAATCCGGTCGGCTTTGCAGTGTTCGGCTCGCAGGATGTCGGGATCCGGGACTACATGAAAATCCTT
>CAYYWK010000630.1:0-2245 GCA_964475345.1 uncultured Desulfobulbus sp. | reverse complement strand
CTTGAGACCCGCCTGGGGCTCGACCTCGAACTCCTCCGCCCCAGTTTCCCGCTAGTGGTGCTCGGCCAGTTCTCGTTCATCACCACCTTCGTGACGCTGGTGGTTGCGGCGCGGCTCCGCACCTTCGACCGCAGCCTCGAGGAGGCCGCCCTCAACCTCGGGGCCAGCCGACCGCAGGTGATCTGGCACATCACCCTGCGCTACCTGCGCAGCGCTATCATCAGCGCCGGGGCGGTGGCTTTTCTGATGAGCTTCGAGAACTTCAATACAACCCTCTTCCTGGTCGGCTCGCAGCCTACCCTGCCGATCAACCTCTACCTGCAGGTCCGCGACGGCTCCACCCCGGTCATCAACGCCATCTCGCTGCTGCTGATCATCGGCTCCTCGCTGATCGCCTTCCTCAACCTGCTGGTCAGCCGGAACAGCTCAGGGGAGAACTGAGCCGTACTGCATGCCAGTTGCTCCCGCAAGGTGTGCGGAAAGCCGCTTGCTCACGGCTGACGCAAGGTCACCAGGCGGGTCAGCAGGAACCAGGCACAGACCGTAAAGGATGAGGAGATGACCCCCATCCACCCGAGTACGGGGATCTTGTCGGCCCAGGGGAGGGAGACCAGCCACATCGAACAGGCGCCGGTCACAAAAAAGATGAAGACCATGAACGAGGAAGCGGCGCCGACATCGCTCTCCACCTGTTCGAGGATCAGGTTGTTGCCAGGCGGCCGGGTGAAGGAAAAACTGAATGTGAACAGCCACATCGGCAGGGCGATCCGCCACACCCCGGGCAGCAGCGGCAGCGCCATCATCAGCGATCCGACGACCATCCCGAAAAAGCCGCAGGGCAGCAGGCGCATCAGCGGCACCCGTCTGACCGCCCGCGAGAAGACCATCGGCGCCACCATGAAGGCCGCCGAATTGAGGGCGAAAAAGTAGCCGAACTGCCTCTCGCCGTATCCGAGGTGGGTGATGTAAATATCCGGCGAGGCGGCGATGAAGGCGAAAAACGGGCCGCCCATCACCGCGAAGGTGCAGGTCAGGAGGATGTAGCGCCGATTGCGGAAAAGGCGGAAGTAGCTGCCGATTGCCTGCGCCAGCCTCTCCGTTGAGCGGCTGGCGAGCGGCTCGGCGATCCGCGTGACACCTGCGATCGCCACCAGGCCGAGGAGGGCCTGGATCAGGAAGACCAGCCGCCAGGAAGACAGCTCGATGATCCAGCCGCCGAGCACCGGAGCCAGCATCGGCGCCGCGGCGACGATGATACCGAGCTGGATGAAGACCCGCTGCCGGACCTGGCCGGTGAAAAGGTCCTTGCTGATGGCCAGGGCGATCGCCGAGGCCGAGGCCGCCCCCGCCCCCTGCAGGATCCTCGAGGCGATCATCGTCTGCACCCCCTGCGCCGCCGCGCAGCACAGGCTGGCGACGACAAACAGGGCGATCCCGGCGATCAACGGCGGCCGCCGGCCGTACCGGTCAGACAGCGGGCCATAGACCAGCAGCATGCCGCAGTAGGTGACGAAGAAGCAGATCAGGGTCAGGTTGACGGTGGCCAGCGGCACCCGCCACGTCTCAACCAGCATCGGAATGGCCGGCAGGTACATGTCGGTGGACAGCGGCGGGAAGGCCGACAGCAGCGCCAGCAGCGCAATGATCCGTTTCACCTCCCGGCTCCCGAGGCCGGACGGCGCATCCGCCCGTTCATTCCCGATCCTGTCCGAGGATCCTGCGGATCAGGTTGACAAGCTCCATCTTGGTCAGCGGCTTGAGGGCCAGGGCCCGCAGGCCGGCACTCCTGACCTTCTCCTCCGACAGCAGGTTGCTGTAGCCGGTGCAGAGGATGATCGGGATGTCCGGCCTGATCTTCAGCATTTCCCCGGCCATCTCCAGCCCGGTCATCTCCGGCATGGTCTGGTCGGTGACCACCAGGTCGTACCGGCCCGGTTCCTCCCTGAACGCCGCCAGGGCCTCCAGGCTGCTGGTCACGGCAGTGACCGTGTAGCCGAACCGCTCCAGTATCGACTTGCCCATCACCACCAGCATCTCCTCGTCATCGACAAAGAGAATCCGCTCCCCGCCGTCCGTCTCGACTGCCGGCTGCTCCTCGCCGGCAGCCGGCAGGGTCGCCTGCCCCGCGTTGCGCTTTCCGCGCCCCTGCCGCATCGGCTATCGTCTTTCCCAACAATGCTGGAACGCGCGGCCGCCGGCCGCTGAGGATATTCGCCCCATGAAGGTCTTCGTCGATACCGCCGAC
>CAYYWK010000629.1:0-2246 GCA_964475345.1 uncultured Desulfobulbus sp. | reverse complement strand
CAGGTCGCTCAGGGTGCTTTCCCCGCCCATGCGCAGCAGGATCTGACCGGCCTTCACCAGGTCATCGTCGCGGACGGTGATCTCTTCCACTATTCCGCCCTCGAGATGCTGGATGATCTGGATATGGGAGGAAGGGGCGATCTCCCCGGTGGTCCTGGCCAGCTCATTGATCCGGGTCAGTGCTGACCAGGCTACGAAAGCGATGAAGGAAAAACAGATGACCAGAATGGAGGCACGGACAAGGTAGGGCGTCCGCGCCTCTTCCAGCATGGCCGACTGGGAGAGGATACGAAGCTGCTCGGTGGTCGTTTTCGGTTGCTGCGCCATGGTTCAGTGGCTCCGTCGTACTGGTTGTCGCGCGTTTTCGCAGGTGTCTGTATTCGCCATCATGTCTGCAGGGCCGCCAGCAGTTCGTCCGGTTTCCCGGCCAGCACCTGGCCGGTTCCGGCCAGGTAGATCATCCTGTCGGCCAGAAGGACGTCGGTCTTGCGATCGGTGACGAAGAGTATGGTTTTTTTGCACCGGTGCGCCTCCAAGTACTCCCGGAAAAGCTCCCCGGGCGTTTCGTTGACGGCCGCCGAAGGGAACTCGTCAAACAGCATGATGGGCGCATCCCGCAGATAGCCACGTGCCAGTGTGAGCTGAAAGGCAAAGAGATCGGAAAGCTGCTCCGAACGGTAATCCCCGATGAAGGTGTTGAGGCCCTGGGGCAGCGAACGGGTCGCCTCCATGGCCCCGGCCCAGGTCAGCGCATTCCACAGTTCCGCGTCGGTGGCATCGGGTTTTGCCATGCGCAGGTTTTTTTCGATGGACCCATGGAACAGTTCCACCAGCTGCGGGACGTAGGAGACATGCTTGCGAAGCTCCACCGCATCCCGCTGCCTGATGTCCAGACCGTCGATGAGGATGGATCCCATCTGCGGGGCGTAGAGGCCGTTGACCAGCTTCAGCAGCGACGATTTGCCGGTCCCCGAGCCGCCGGCCACCGCGATGATCTCTCCCTTCTTGATGGCGAGACTGAGCCCGGAAAACACCGGACTCCGCTCCGACGTGTAGCGCAGCCCCACCCCGCTGAAGGTTATGCTGCCCTGCAGTCGGAAGAGATCTGGGTCGGCGGTGGTGGTGATCGTCCCCTCCGGGGGTGTCATCAACAGCTTGTGCACCTGTCCGACACTGCGGAAGATGTAGCGGATGCGCAGCAGCGAGTTGCAGACGGCCTGCATCGGGGTAAGCACCCGCCAGATGAGCATCATCGAGGCGATAAGGCCACCGGTGGTGATCCGGCCGTCCCAGACCAGGAAAATACCGGCAGTCAGGGTCGCCATCCCGGCAATGACGGACAGGCCGTAGGCAAAGGCTTCGATGAGCGAAGAGAGAAAGGCGGACTGAAAACTGGTCATTGCCGATTCGCCGGAGAGGCTATGGAAACGTGACCACCAGGCTGTCCCCAGGCCATGGGCCTTGATGATCCGGATTTTTTTCATCGTCTCCACCAGCAGGGCCTGCTTTTTCACGCCGGCGGCGGCCCCCTTTTCGGTGCTGGCCTGAATCCTCGGCAGCATGACCAGCACCAGCAGCAGATAGCATCCCGCCAGGACCAGTGGCACCAGCGCCAGCGAGCCGCCGATGACGGCAATGACGGCAATGAAGATGAGAGTGAACGGCAGCTCCAGCACCAGAATGCCGGTGGGACCTGAAAAAAAATCGCGGATGCTGTCAAAATCCTTGATCCTGGCTACCTGGGAAGGGATCGACGACCCCTCGATCAGTCGCGGGGGGAGAAACAGCAGCCTCTCGAAAACGGCGGTTGTCGTTATGGTGTCGAGCCGCACGCCGAAGTAGGCGAAGGTCCGGGCCCGGAGAAAACGCAGCAGCGTTTCCGAGGCCATCGCCAGCAGTGCGCCGAGGACTAGATACTGTAGGGTCTCCGCCGAATGGCCGCCGATCACCTTGTCATACACCGCCATGACAAAGAGGGATGAGGCCAGCGCCAGAACATTGATGACCACGCTGACAACGAAGGACTGAATGAATATCGAGTCGAAACGGCGCAGGAGATCCCGAAACCACGACCAGGGCTTCGGTTTTACCTGGTCGCTGATGGTGTTGCGATGCCTCAGCTCGCGGTTCAGCGGCGTGAAGGTATAGAGCCTCCCCTCCACGTTGGCTTGCTCCAGGCCAGGTCCGATGTGTTCATCGGCCGGGTTGTAAGCCTGAACACCGTTTTTTTCCGGGTTGGGCAGAAG
>CAYYWK010000628.1:0-2248 GCA_964475345.1 uncultured Desulfobulbus sp. | reverse complement strand
GGCCATCCACCGTCAACAGCGGTTCTCCCCGCATCGTCCCGGCCTGCGGGAACATCGTCGTCAGGTCGCGGCCCAGCATCAGATTGATGACGCTGGCGACGTCCAGGTCACCGGCCCGCCTTGCGGGCAGACTGCGACCGTTCCTGAAGACCGTGACGCGGTCCGCCAGCCGGAAGACTTCCGGCAACCGATGGGTCACGTAGATCACGCTCCGCCCCTCGGCAGCCAGCGACCGGATGACCGACAGCACCCGTTCGATCTCCTTGTCAGCGAGAGCCGCCGTCGGTTCGTCGAAGATCAGGATCCGGGCGTCGCGCACGAGCAGTCGTGCGATCTCGACGAGTTGCATCTCCGCGACACTGAGGTCTTCGACGCGGGTGCGGGGATCGAGATGCTCGAGCCCTACGCTGGCCAGGAGCGGCCGGGCGCGGCGGACGAGACGCCCCGGAAGCCAGACCGACGAGGCGTTCGCCTGCCCCAGAAGCAGGTTTTCCGCGACGCTGAGAGCGGGCACCAGGCTGTACTCCTGGTGAACGACGGCGACTCCGGCCGCTTGTGACCGCGAGCTCGGATAGAGTCCGACCGGGCGGCCATCGATCTCGATGCTGCCCTCATCCGGAAGCACCAGACCGGACAGGACCTTGACCAGTGTACTCTTGCCGGCGCCGTTTTCGCCGAGCAGTGCCATGATCTCACCGGGTCGAAGCTCGAAGTCGACCGTGTCGAGAGCCTGTAGATGTCCGTAACGCTTGGACAGGTTCCGGACCAGCAGTCGAAGCTGGCCCGGACCTGTTGCTTCAGAAGCGGGATGCAACGGTTCGAGCACCCTTTCTGTTCCTTCAGCCAGCACAAATCTCGTCGGCGCTGTAGCCCCAGATTTTCGTATTGGCCACGCCGTCTGCGCCAATCGCCGGAGCATGCGGCATGTAGTTGAACTTGGCCGGCGGCGTGTTCTCGAGTTCGGGCGCCTCCGCCGAGACTTCCATCTGGATCACGTCGCCTTCGACCCGTCCCGTGGAGACGAGCTTCGCCGCGGTCCTGACCGCGAGAGCGCCCTCGACCGCCGCCGGCTGGATGCCGGTGCCGAAGGTCTCGCCGTTCTTGACCGCATCAAGCGTACCCGAGCAGTCGCCGGAGACGATGTAGACATCCTTGCCGGGTGTGATGCCGTTCTCCTTGAGGGCCCGGATGATGCCGTTCGCCGCCTGCTGGTTCGAAACGAACAGGAAGTCGAACTGACCCTTGAACTTCGGAATGACCTGGCTGCCGATCTCGTAGCCCGACTCCGGGCTGTTCGCGCCGTACTCCAGGTGAATGATGTTGAAGGGCCGGTCCTTGGTCACTTCCTCGAAGCCCTTCAGGCGTTCGGTACCGGTCTTCTCTCCCTCGGGATGCTGGAAGATCAGAAGATTGCCATTCTCGCTCTTGAACGTCATCCCGGCAGCGGTCGCAGCGTCGCGGGCCTTGATCATCATTTCACCGAGCGTGCGGCCGATGAGAATCTGGTTCGCCCCCGAGTAGGCCTTGACGAAGGGCCAAGCCTGTTCGTTCGGCTCCTGGGTCAACATCACCACGGGGCCGACCCGCGACAACTGCCGAACACTGTTCAGCGCCGCTTCGGCAACCCACGGCCAGAATATGATTGCAGCCGGTTGAGCGCCGCTCGCGATGTACTGCTGGACTTGCTGGTCCTGCTCTGGCTGAGAGAAGTTGTTCTGGAAGACGGTCAGCTTGTAGCCGAGCCTGTCGGCCTCGGCCTGCGCGCCCTTGATCTGGTTGGCACCGTAGATGTTCGACGCGGTGATCGTGAACATCACCAGCTCGCGGCCCTCACCCTGGAGCGTTCCAGTCCCTTCCTGAGCGACGACGGGTGCGACGAGCAAGCCGAACGCCGTCACAGCGGCGGCAGTCAATGTAGCTAGAGGCTTCAAGAACATGCTGATCCTCCTCCATCGGCTCGCCAGAGGAACCCGGCGGCACGTTAAAGATCCAAAGAACAGAACCTTTTATGTTTTAACGTAGCCACGCAGTGATGGGGTGTCAAGCGACCGTCCTGATCAACCCGTGCCCATCTTTTCGGCACGATCACTCCGGCGCCACATCGGACGCGCCGGCTTGACAGCGGTCACGATCTCACGAAATCATAAACTCTCTTTATTTTTTATGAAATAGCCGACTCTGGAGAACCGCCATGATCAGCTTCAACTGGGTCATCACCCTTCCAAAGCATCTGACGGAAGATCAGTTC
>CAYYWK010000627.1:0-2258 GCA_964475345.1 uncultured Desulfobulbus sp. | reverse complement strand
AGCTGCTCTCCATCCGGCAGCACATCCCACAGCAATTCGCCGAGACCGATGATGGCGGGCCTTTCCACGTGCTCCTCCCGTAGATCCTGCAGCGCCGGCTACCTGCCGCCGGCCGGTGCGAATCTGGCCCGCAGGTATTCCACCGCGGCCGGCATGAATGACAGGGCGACAATGCCAATCAGCACCATCGACAGGTTCTTCTTGATGAATTCGACATTGCCGAACAGGTAGCCGAGAGTTGTCAGGCCGCCGACCCAGAGCACGGTGCCAAAGACGCTGAAGGCGAGAAAGCGCAGGTAGGGCATCTCGCCGACGCCTGCGACAAATGGCGCGAAGGTGCGGATAATCGGCACGAAGCGTGCCATGGTCACCGTCTTGCCGCCATGCCGTTCGTAGAAGGCATGGGTCTTCTCGAGATAATCCCGGCGAAAAACCTTCGAATCGGGATTGGCGAACAATTTCTCGCCGACAAAGCGGCCGATGAAATAATTGCACGAATCACCGAGGATGGCGGCGGTCATCAGGGTGCCGATCAGCACGTGCAGTTCCATGCCGCCGGTGGCGGCGATGGTGCCGGCGACGAAGAGCAGCGAATCCCCGGGCAGGAAAGGGGTCACCACCAGGCCGGTCTCGCAGAAGATCACCGCAAAAAGGATGGCATAGATCCAGTGGCCGTAGGCTCCTACCAGCTGGGCAAGGTAGACGTCGAGGTGGAGAAAGATGTCGATGGGGTTGAATTCCATGATGAACCTGTAATTGTGCGGCGGATACGACGGCCGTTATGCGCAAAATCAAACGGGAAGGGCGACATGCGCCGCCCTTCCCGGACGAGAATATTCTGCGAAGGCGATTTTTACAACCCCTGGTAGGGCACGAAACGACCGTCCTTGACCGTGATCATCGTGAAGGCGTCCTGCTGCAGGCCGCTGTGGTCCTGCGGCGAGAAGTTGAACTCGCCGGCGGTGCCGAAATAGCCGGTCAGGTTCTCGATCGCATCCCGCACCTTCTCCTTGTCGAGCCCTGCCTTGGCGATGGCCTGGTCGAGGATCATCAGCGCGTCGTAGGCATGGCCGCCGAAGGTGCTGGCCTGCTCCTTGAACCGCGACTCATAGCCCTGCTTGTACGTGAGGAGAAAATCCCTCTGCGGCCCGGCTTCAAGGCTTTCAGCGACGATCAGCCGGCTGGCTGGGAAGATGATGCCCTCGGCCGCCTCGCCGGCCACCTCGACATATTTGATGTTGGCAAACCCGTGACTCTGGTAGAGAGGGATATCCCATCCAGCCTGCCGGATATTCTTGGCCAGAATCGACTGGGCCGGGACGATCGACCAGTTGACCACCGCCTGCAGGCCGTCGATGGCCTTGAGCTTGGCGACGATAGCACTGAGATCCTTGGCATCCTTGTCATAGACCTCGGTGGCGAGAATCCCGATTCCGTATTCCGGCGCCAGCTTGGTCAGCTGAGCCTTGCCGGCATTGCCGAAACCGTCGTTGCCAGCCAGCAGGGCGATTTTACTGATTCCCTTCTTCTGCATGGTGGCGAAGATCTGCCGTGCCGCCAGGCTGTCGTTCGGGGCAGTCTTGAAGACATAGCGGGCCACCGGATTGACGATCAGTTCGGCCGAGGCACAGGAGATCAGGATCGCCCGGGCCTTCTCGCATATCTCCTTGATCTTCAGGGTCTCCCCGCTGGTGGATGGGCCGATGATGGCAAAAACCTGTTCCTCCTCAATCAGCTGCTTGGCAAACGAGATCGCCTTTTCAGGGCTGCCGCCGCTGTCTCGGAAGACCAGCTTGATGGAGTTGCCCTGAATGCCGCCCCTGGCGTTCATCTCTTCCGACAGCATCTGCAGCGACCTGATGCCGGGCCCGCCAAGCAGCGATGCCGGGCCGGTTTCCGCCAGAATCACCCCGATTTTCAACTCCGCCGCCTGCAGCGGCAGGGCGAAAAGCAGGAGAACCATCATCACCAGCAGGCGCCGTGGAGCCGGAAATACCTCACGTTTCTTCATCGTTTCCCTCCTCTGTGGAATATGCTCTGAACGTACTGAGTCCCGTTGTCATGCCGCCACTTTTCGCAACACTGTAGTCGAGCTGATGGCGATCAGCAATATATTTGCCAGGTTTGCCCCCACCTGCAGCAGTGCCGTGGCCGGACACAAAAAAGCCGCCATTACCACTAGGTAAGGCGGCTTTTTGCTTGCAGGGTGTGCTCTGTTTCTCTCAGCTCAGGGCTACCCGATCGGTCAGGGCCTCGGT
>CAYYWK010000626.1:0-2260 GCA_964475345.1 uncultured Desulfobulbus sp. | reverse complement strand
GAAGCATATCTCGAAACTCGATGTATTGTGGAACCTTGTAGGGGGCTAACCGCTCGCGACAAAAACGTATCAATTCAGTTCCGCTTACGCCTCGAGTGTCCTCTTTTAGGACAACAATGGCTTTAATTCTCTCACCCAGTTTCTTGTCGGGTATCCCGACCACGCACGAGCCGATAACTGCCGGATGGTCCTGTAAAACAGCTTCAATTTCGGAACAAGATACTCGATACCCTTTGTGCTTAATAACGTCTGCCTGCCGATCGACATAGGACAGCTCACCGTTTTCATCTACTCGAACAAAATCGTTCATTCGGTACCAGACCTGTCCGCCAATTTCGATATAAGCCCTCGCACTTTCTTCCGGCTTGTTCCAATATTCTTTAGACATGAATTCCGAGGTGACCAGCAACTCGCCGGGCTCTCCCACAGGAACAGGCTCCAGAGTCTCAGGGTCAACCACCATTGTCTTTCGGGAGGGTAAAGGCCGTCCAACTCTTGTGGCAGCCGGTTCTTTGTCCAGAGGACTCATTGCAGCGAAGCCTACTTCGGTAGACCCGTAGATTTGATAGATCGGCAGACCAAAGGTGCTCTTCCATCTATTAAATATTTCCAGAGGGAGAACGTCGCCACCGCTCCAACAAAAGCGAAGGGAACTCAAATCAAACAAGGGCAGTCTGTCATTTTCCAAAATCATCCGGTACAAGGTTGGAGCGCCCAGCAGTAACGTGACCTTGTGCCTCTGAATGGTATCCAAAATGGCGTCCACTTGCGGAATTGGTATGAGGACAGCCGAATTACCCTTGTTCAATATCATGCCCAGGATCACTCCTAGAGCCAATTGGTGGAATAAAGGATTCACCATGATCAGGCAATCTTGCCCTTTTCTTACGTATCCTTCCGTAATATCGGTAACTTCGTTGACGAACGACACCATGCCGGTATGAGTAGCGATACAGCCCTTGGGAAATCCCGTCGTGCCTCCGGTATACAAGATGTAACAAAGATCTTGATCCGGTGCGGTCTCCACCTTTGGAGGAGTTGGAGGATAATGCTTCAGGAGTTTACCGAACAAGAAAACGTTGTCTCCTTTTTGAATTGATCCGTTCGGGACGGTATCAAACAAGAATCCGAAGACCCTCTTGTACAGAGGCAGCATCTCGACGTAAGTAGTGATTATGACGCGATCTAAGCTTGTTTCGGCAAAGATCTCTTTCACGTATCTGAAGTTTGTATCGAGACAAAGAATCGTCTTCGCGCCCGAGTCATTGATCAGATACTTTAACTCGCTTGGAGTATATATGGGTGATATCGCCACAGGGATGCCGCCAATTACCTGAGTCCCCAAGTAGCAAATCAGAAACTGAGGGCAGTTTGGGACGTATATCATTACCTTATCCCCGGGTCGTACACCGAGGTCATGTAATGCCGCGGCAAATCGCCATATGTATTCCTTGAGCTTGCGATAAGTGAGTTGCTCACCGAGATAGATTAGAGCGGTGCTCTCAGGGTTCTTTTCACAAGCCCGGTAAAAGCCTTCTATGAGTGATTCAGGCGACCTCGGCATCTTCAATCCCTCTCGTATGTGTTGGACCGGGTTGAATAGGCACCATTGAAAACAATGGAGCGAAGGACGCCTGCAGCCATCCGTTTCCAGAATTGCTCCGACCGTCAATCAAGAGATTGCTCCGACTCTTCCTGAATACCGAAATACGCGGATTTTACATCCGGATTCTCCATCAGCTCTTCGGAGGGGCCTTCTACAACCACGCCTCCATTTTCCAGCACGTATCCATAATCGATAATTGGGAAAATCGGTCTGGCATACTGTTCTGAGATCATGGTCGTAAGACCGATTTCACGTGTGATGTCCGCTATGGCATTGACGAGGATTTCTTCCATTACAGGACTCAATCCCAACAGTGGTTCATCCAGCAAAAGAAACTTGGGCTGAGCCATGAGAGCACGGCCGATGGCCAGCATCTGCTGCTCACCGCCGCTCAGGAATCCCGCTTCCCTTTTCCGAAGCCTTACAAGAGCGGGAAATATTGTAAAAACGTACTCGAGGGTTTTTTTTGCTTGAGCCCTAGTAGCTATTATTCCACCGATCTTAAGATTCTCTATTACGGAGCTTTCTTTGAAAATACGTCTTCTTTCGGGGCACAAGATGATCCCTAGACGGGCCCTGCGGCTCGGCTCCATGTTCATGATGCTTTGGCCCGCGAACAAAATGTCACCCATCACCGAGATTCTGATTCCGCCA
>CAYYWK010000625.1:0-2260 GCA_964475345.1 uncultured Desulfobulbus sp. | reverse complement strand
CCCTGGCCGAAATGGGACGAGGTCGTCGCCACCGTCACCACCACCGGCACCGAGCGGATCCTGCGCCGCACCAGTGCCGCGGCCCTGGAGAACGGTATAGAGAAACGCTACGACACGGACAACACCACTTTCCCAGATATCGCCTTCACGGACGAGTTCGTCCACGCCGACATGGATAACCCACGCACCAACACGGTATCCCCGGCTGTCGGCTACCCGATGGCCTATATCGACCGGGCCGGGGTGACTCAGACCATGGATCTCAACGCCGAGTTCTTCCGGGTCAAGAACCTGCCGCAGCAGGTCACCGTCGAGCGTGTCGGCTCCAACTGGACCATCAACGGACACGATACCCGGGCAGACGCCATCGGGCTTTCGACCCGCAACAATCTGCATCTGCAGACGCAGCCCGCAATCGCCCCGACGCCGCGATACTGCACCGACGTCAACAATAACGTCCCGGCTCTGGCCGACCCGGATTACTGCTACGAATTGTCGCCCTGGCCTGATGTAAATCGGCCCGATGCCCCGGAGATCATCTTCGACAATGACGATACGACTGTCTTCAGCAAATCCGCCAACTGGGATCCGGCAACGGGTTTTACCTACTGGCAATGGGGGGAAAACAGCGGTACCGGCAAAGTCGGAACCTCCTTCTGGACCGACAACACCGGCACCTGGGCCACCTGGCGTATGAACGTGCCCGCCGGCATGGAAGGAGATTACTATGTCTACGCCTGGGTCAGCGACTTCGCCAACTCGGATACCCAAGCAAGGTACACCATCACCTATTTCAATACCGTCACCGGCAGCTATGCCAATCGGTCTGTGACTGTCAACCAGCGTCCCGACAATCCCGCCGGCTTGCCTGTCGAAGGCCCCAGATGGGTGCGCCTTGAGGACCGGCTCTACCACTTCAAGGCCCAGACCGGCGCAACCGACATCATCGTCCCAAATGCGCATTACTTCACCTGGTTCGATGCCGACAGCGACGGCGTGCGCGACAACAAGGAGATGTACCTGATCGCCATCCCCGGCAGCGGCCGGACTGTTGGCAGCTATTCGCTTATTTATTACCGGATCGACGACATCAACAACGACCTGCAGGTCGACGATGGCGAGCTGACCCAGTTACTCCCTGGCGTCGACGACACCGAAATCAACCGAGTCAAGCCGGTGCGTTTTGACGAGAACGGTGCCCAGATCACCGATGCCTCCCAACTGGCCTACGTGGTCCGTCAGAACTTCGCCGACTGGTTCTCTTTCTACCGCCGGCGCATCCTGACCGCCAAAGCGGCGGTGGGCCTGACCGTCTACGACATGGAACGTGTCTCGCTGGGCGTGTACGCCATCAACCGCAGCGTCTCCGATCCGCTGAAATACATGGAGGTCGCGGACAGTGCCACCAAGACCGCCTACCTCAGGACCATCTATCAGACGCCTCCTACAGGCAACACCCCGCTCCGTCGAGGCCTGGCGGAAGTCGGACAGTATTTCCTGCGCGGCACCACCGGCGACAACGCCAATCTGATGACTAATGAAGGACTGACCAGCGCCAGCGATTTCCCGGCCGCCAACGCCTCGGTCTTCTGGGACGCCAACAGCGACGTGGACGCCGACACCATCGACGACAGCGGCGGCGAGTGCCAGAGGTCTTTCGTCATCGCCATGACCGACGGCTATTACAACGATGGACACACCATAACCAACCAAGATACAGCCACCAACAGCTGGCCATGGGCATTGCAGGACACCGCCGCGAACGGCATGTCGGACATTGCCAACCTGTATTACAGGACGGATCTCGACCCCGTTCTCGACAATGAAATTGAGGAAAAGGGCTTCGACGACGCCGCCCACCAGCACCTGGTGATGTACGGTGTGTCGTTCGGGGTCTACGGCAATTTCAACCCCGACTTGTACCCCGACTGCCTGCCCGAATGCACCACCCCGGGTGAAAACGGCTGTCCGGAACTGGCGGACATCGGCAAGATCATCCCCGGGACCCCATATGTGAACCGGGTTCAGAATCCCGATTCCAGCTACACCAATACCCCGACCACCAGCACCGGCCCGTGGGCGAATGCCTGCCCGCGCTGGAACACCACCAACACCATCGAATCCCCCGCCGCCGTAGACGACCTCTTCCATGCCTCCGTCAACGCCCGCGGTGAATTCCTCAACGCCGGCGACCCGTCGGAACTGGTTGCCTCTTTGAAGAAAATCAAAGACCTGATCGAAGAAAACCAGGGCACGGCCG
>CAYYWK010000624.1:0-2262 GCA_964475345.1 uncultured Desulfobulbus sp. | reverse complement strand
GGTGAACAGGAACTGGCTGGAGGCGCCGGCCCCCTCGAAGGGGCTGTTGACCTGGTGCAGCTGGGCTATGCCCTGCAGCGGCTGCCCGGAAGCGTTGGTCACCCTGACATCGAGATCGATGAGATAGTTCTTCATGTCAAAGGTGAAGACCCGCTCGATCTCCAGACCGTTGCCGGCCTGGGCCTTCATCGCCAGCCGGGCCCGGCCGTCGGTGTCGAAGACCACCTCCTTGCCGGCGCTGTCGTAGAGGAGATCAGCCGGCACGGCGTCACCCCAGGAAAACTTCAGCGGCAGGCCCTGGGTCGCGTCGGTCTTGATCAGCTCCTTGCCGGGAGAATCCTTGGCGATGGTCTCGGTGTGCTCCTTGAGGACAAAGCTTTTGATCGCCCCGCCGGCCTCGCTGATGACGGCCGTGTAGAGCGTGGTGTCGACGGTGATCTCCCGGGCCGGCCGTTCCGTTGCAGCCGGGACGGCCGCGGCTTGCTGCGTGGGCTGGGGGTTGGTGATCTGGGCGGGAGGGGGAGCTGCTTTTTCCGGAACGCCGGCGGCCGGCTGCTCAGTCGCCTGCTGCTCCACAGGAGCCGGCGTCTTGCCGAAGCCGACAAAAAAATACTGGTAGCCGAGCAGAATGATGAAGGAGATGACAATTGCCAGAAAGGCTCTGTAGGTGTCCATGCAAGTACCGTTAGATGTTGATCCGTCCGCAGATCGGCACACCGGCGGGCCAGGGCGCCGGCAGAAGCCGCGACCTACCTGACAGGGTCGTAGCCGCCCGCGGAAAACGGGTGGCAGCGCAGAATGCGGCGGAAGGAGAGGAACAATCCCCTGAGAACTCCATACTTTTCAATTGCCTGGATGGCGTAGGCGGAACATGTCGGGGTAAAACGGCAGCAGGGCGGGAACAGCGGGGAGATGAGGTACTGGTACCCTCGGACGAGGAGCAGAAGAAAACGCTGTGCTATCTGCGAGATGGCCACTCAGACCTCCTGTCCGGCAAATCTGCGCGCAAGAAGCGCCACAGATCGACCGATGTCTGCCGGCGAGGCCAGGGAAAAATCAGGGCGAACGGCGAAGACGACGTCAGCGGCCTCCGGGTACTGCTCCTTCTGGAGACGAAAAGACTCGCGGATAATGCGCTTGATCCGGTTTCTCTTCACTGCCCCTCTGATCTTTCCATGTACGCTGATTCCAATCCGCGTCTGCCCATCGGCATTTGCACAGCAGATCAGGGAAAACCCCTTGCCGTGCAGCCGCTTGCCCTGGCTGTACACCCTTTCAAATTCCCAGCCCTTGCGGATCAGGGCCTGTTTTGAAAGTCCGAGCCGCTTCAAGGGATCAGGCGGAAAGGCGTTTTCGCCCCTTTGCCCGACGGGCATTGAGAATAGCTCGCCCGGAACGGGTTCTCATCCTCTCCCGGAAGCCATGGGTGTGTTTGCGTTTCAAATTGCTGGGCTGGAAAGTACGTTTGCTCATTGTTCAAATCCTTTTTATTTCCATGCTGTCCATGGGCTCTGAAATCATCCGGACCTCGGTCAGTCTCTCCGGCAGGTTTTCTGCTGACCGCCAGGTCCCTTGCCACTGCCTGCCCAGCCAGATCGACGGGGCAGGAAATCCAAAATTACAAAGAGACTATACTAACCATAGAAGCCCGACACTGTCAAATAATTTCACCGGCCGCCGAGCCCCGTCTTGCGCATCCCCCTGCGGTATGCTACTGTTGATGGGATACCGCAGCCGGACAAGAGAACCACCGCACCCCGACCCGCCACCTGCACAGCCCGGAAGACCATCCGCAGCAGCAATCTATGAGCAACCACCCTGTCACCTTCACCGACCTCGATTGGGACCAGCTCTGGCAGAACGCCCGGTCGAGGAAGTCATGGGGCAGCAGCGGCCCGAAGGACTGGGACAGGAAAGCATCGTCGTTTTCTTCGCGCAACCAGTCGTCGCCCTTCGTCTCGCAGGTCCTCGACCTCCTGCCCCTGACCCCGGCGTCCACCGTCCTCGACATCGGCTGCGGCCCCGGCACGCTGGCCCTGCCTGTCGCCGGACGGGTGCACTCGGTCACCGCGGTCGATTACTCTGCCGGCATGCTTTCCACCCTGACGGATCTGGCGGATACGGCAGGCATCACGAATATCAGGACAGTGCAGGCCAGCTGGGAGGACGACTGGGATGCGCTCGGCATCGGCCGGCACGACATCACCCTGGCCTCGCGCTCACTGGCGGTGGCAGATCTCAGGAGCGCCCTGCAGCGGCTCA
>CAYYWK010000623.1:0-2262 GCA_964475345.1 uncultured Desulfobulbus sp. | reverse complement strand
GGTCTCGCACTTCATCCCGGTCAGCGAATAGATGACCGGCAGGTAATAGGCGGTGTTCGGGAAACCGATCTTGGTGCTGGCGTCGTAGGTCTGAAGGGCTTTCTCCAGCTCGCCTTCCACCTGGGAAACAACTTTATAGCCGCCCTGTATCGCGGCGAATGCAACTAATCTTGACATGCTTTCCTCCTTCTTTGAGGATAGATCGAACAGTTACGGTAAGATGCCTACCAGGTTTACTCCATTCCAAGTTTCTGTCTGTCGGCCATATCCATCAGGACGCGGTCGCGGGCCTTGTCGATACCCAGTTCCTTACGTTTTTTATCGATATGGGCAATCATTTTATGAGCGTGCTTGATCGGATCCGCCTCGCAATCCCATTTACCGCCGTACAGGGCCTCCATATCCTTGTAGAGATGGTCTCTGAAGACCGGCGCACCCTCCAGCGGCAGGGAATAGCCGAAGACGGTGTAGACACCGGAGGCGACGAAATACTGGCCGATGGCAATCGCCTTTTCGCTCATCCATTCCGGCGCAGAACCGGCAGCCGGCAGGTCGCAGATATCCTTACCGAGTCCGCCTGCCTTGACGACTTCAGTGGCGGCCAGCAGGATACGGCTGTTATCGACGCAGGAGCCGAGGTGCAGTACCGGCGGGATGCCCACCGTCTCGCAGACCTCGGCCAGGCCGGGACCGCAGTGGACCGCGGCCGCACCGGGGGTCAGCAGGCCGTGGATCGCAGCGGTGATGGCGCTGCAGCCGGTGGTCAGAACAATGACATCGTTTTTGATCAACTCCTTGATGATGGTGATGTGCTCTTCATTGTGCTTGGTGCGGGCGTTGTTGCAGCCGACCACGCCGGCGATGCCGCGGATGCGGCCGTTGATGATATTGTCGTTCAGGGTGTAGTAGCTGCCGCGGAAGGTGCCGCCAAGATGGTAACGGATCGACTCGACGCCGAAACCGGCAATCTGGGTGGATTTGTGACGCGGAATCATGATATCGGCGCCACGATTATTGAAATTTTCGATGGCCATCTTGACTATTCGGATTGCATCCTGCATTGCATAATGCTCATCGAACTGGATGTGGATGACGTTCTCCTGTTCCATCTTGGCGATGGGGTGCGTCGTGATGAGTTTTGTGTGGAAACATTTGGCGACATTGGCCAGATTCTGGAAGATACACTGGACATCGACGACCATCGCGTCGCAGGCGCCGGTGATGATCGCTAGCTCCTGCTGCAGGTAGTTGCCTGCCGGTGGTACACCGTGCCGCTGCAGGATCTCGTTGGCAGTACAGCAGATTCCGGCGAGTTGGATTCCCTTGGCGCCCTGTTTCTTGGCATAGTCAACCATCTCCTGGGACTGGGCGGCGGCAACGATCATCTCCGACAGCAACGGCTCATGGCCGTGGACGATGATGTTGACGTGGTCGGCCTTCATGACCCCGAGGTTGGCCTCTGACTGCAGCGGCGAGGGACTGCCGAACATGACATCCTGCAGGTCGGTGGCTATCATCGCCCCGCCCCAGCCATCGGCGAGGGAGGCCCGGGTTCCCTGTTTCATCAGGTTCTTGTAGTCCTGATCGACACCCATATGGGTACGGTGCATGATCTCGACGACCTCCCGGTCGATATTTCTCGGCAGGACGCCCTGCTTTTCCCACTTGTCCTGCAGAGGCTGAGGCGCCCTCTTCAAATAGGCGAGATTCCCTTCCGGTTTTCCCCATTCCTTGATCGCTGCTTCGGCGACTCCAAGAGCTATTTCATCCATATCCCTATCAAGCTGCTTGCCATCAACCTCGACCGTGGTGGCAACTCCGAAATAGGGGGCGATCTGGATCAGCTTGGCAGGATCCTTGATGGTATAGTCCTTGGTCTCCTTTCTGGCAACGGAGAGGAAGGTCTCAGCCACCCCACGGCCATGATCGGAGTGGGCAGCTGCCCCGGAAGCGATCATCCGGAGGAAGTTGCGGGCGGCGATGGTATTCGGGGTGGCCCCGCACAGGCCCTTACGGACGTCCTCGCCTTCCACGCCGCCTTTGGGTAGCGGCAGACGGCAGGGGCCCATCGCGCAGTTCTTGCAGCAGATGCCCTGCAGGCCGATGGCGCAGGGCTTCATGGTGACAGCTCTGTCGAATACGGTTTCTATCTGGAGTCTATGGGCGCGTCGAATCATTTCCTGGGTGGATGCCTCGATGGATGCCTCCATCGGGTCAGCCAGTTGCGGAGCTTTTACAGCACTCACTTTCGTTTCTTCTGCC
>CAYYWK010000622.1:0-2264 GCA_964475345.1 uncultured Desulfobulbus sp. | reverse complement strand
GTTCGTGTTCCTGATCCGGGACAAGGTGTCCGGAAGCATACTGTTCCTCGGCCGGATGGTGCGTCCGGAACCCCAGGCATAGGACCGCAGCAGCATCGGGTGACCGCGGAGCGCCTGGCGAAAACTGGCAGGTCCGACCACGAAAAGCCGGGTGCTCTGAGCGCGTCGCAGCCGACTCCTGGCGATCACCCCGCCACCTTCACACACGGGTACTCCTCTGATCTTTTGCAATGCACATGCCTGCGGCCACCGGCGAATCCGTCGGATTCGGGCAGCGGATGAAACGTTCTGCAACGACGAGAAGGATCTGGCGCCTGGGTATGCGAGGATGCCCGCATCTGCGAGGGAGTGGCAGACCATGGCCGGAGGACGTCTGTCGCTCCTGCTTCACAGGAACTGCAGAGAGCTGATTGGTAGAAAACAAAAAAGCACTTACCTCGAAACGAGATAAGTGCTTGATGTGTTTGGTGGGCCGTCCCGGAGTCGAACCGGGGACCTGCTGATTAAGAGTCAGATTTCATACGTTTAACGCTATTTCACTAAATATCATATTGCATTGACATTCAGATACTTACCTGCTACCATTCTTCATAGGTCATCATGGTGTTTCCCTGAAAAGGTTGACCAAGGGTTGACCAAAAAATTGACCATCTGACTAAGGGGAGAATGAAAAATGGCAGAGTGGATCAAGTCGAAGTACAAGGGCCTGCGATACCGGGAACACGAAGATAAGACCACTGGTGTGGGCCGAGCAAAAAGGCCCTTGCGTTACTACATGATGACCTTCAAGTTTGAAGGGAAGGTTGTTTCTGAATCGCTCGGGTGGGAAGGCGAGTACATCAAGAACGAGGAACACGCACAACGGATCAACCAGCAGCTCCAAAACAATCGAAAGGACAAGGTCCACCCTTACACCTTGGCGGAGTATCGACAGATACACCAAGAGGCACGCGAGCAGGAGGAACTTGAAAGGCAAGCGGCTGTGGAAAATCGTCGGTTCACACTGCGGGCACTACTGGACCTGTATTGCGACTACCTGAAGAAAGCCGGAAAGCTGCGGTCGTCGGTTTGTGCCTCGAGCGCATTCAGGGTGCATGTTCCTGGGGAACTTGCCAGCCTTCCCGCCAGAGAGATCACGCGGGCACAGATCACCGAGACTATCCGGCGGGTACGGGAGGCCGGGAAGGATCGGACAGCCGGAATACTCCGGGCCTATCTCCATGCCGCCTATGAAGTCGCTATGTCGGCTGAAACGGATTCGGCGGCTCCGGCTGACTTCATCCCGTTCCAGATCGATAACAATCCAGTGCGCGGCATCAAGGCGATTCCAGTATCAGCCGGGGAACGGGTGTTGACCATGGACGAACTGACGCGGTACATGGCGGCCCTCGATGACCGGCCTTCCGACATCGCCCTGAAGGTTGCTCTTCTGGCCGGCGGACAGCGGATGGAGCAATTGTTGAAATCGATCCTGGCGGATTGGGACCAGGAGGAAAAGGCCCTGCTCCTGTTTGATGGCAAGGGTAAACGAACCGCTCCGAGGAAGCACCTGTTGCCCCTGGCGGGCAAGGCGGCTGATCTAGTGGGCAAGCAGGCAGAGCGGGCCAGAGCAGCAGGAGAGACCTATCTGTTCTTCTCGGAGCAGGGCGCGAGAGTCAACGCCACCACCCCCGGCAAGCGAGTGAAAGAGATCGCCAGGGCGATGGGCGGCGAGATGTTTAACCTTCGCGATATCCGCCGGACCTGCGAGACCCACCTTGCTAAGATCGGCATCAGCCAGGACACCAGGGCGCAATTACTCTCGCACGGCATCAGCGGGGTACAGGCCAAGCATTACGACCGCTACAGCTACACGAGGGAGAAGCGGGCGGCACTGGTTCGATGGGAAGAATACCTGTTAACCGGCGGCACCACAGCGAAGATCATTCCGATTGCCAAGAGGGCGGCACGGTGACGAGCAGCAATGGCGATCTTGCTTGATACCAAAAAATGGTATAATATATGAATTGGAAAGTCGAATTTACCGGTAGGGCGCGAAAGCAGAAAGATAAACTCCCTGCCAGGGTCCAACATGTCTTGTATCAGTTGGTTCGTGACATTGAAAGAAGTGGCCCCATTCGAGGGGACTGGCCAAATTATTCGAAGCTCTCTGATACTGAGCATCACTGCCATCTGAAAAAAGGAAAGCCAACCTATGTTGCTGTTTGGCGAGAGATCCAAGGGCAAATACGATTGATAGAGGTCACATATGCCGGAAGCCACGA
>CAYYWK010000621.1:0-2266 GCA_964475345.1 uncultured Desulfobulbus sp. | reverse complement strand
ATCATCATGGGAGTCACCAATGGCGGGTGATATGAAAACGACAGGTTTTGTTTATGACGAAAGGTTCCTCGAGCACGTGACCTTTCCTTCTCACCCCGAGTCTCCCGGCAGACTTCGGGCAATTGTCGAAGGGTTGTCGGCCTCTGGCCTGCTCGACCAGCTCGTGCGTATTCCGACCAAGCGGGCTGATCAGCGCTGGATCGAGGCGGTCCACAACATCCGCTATATGATGCGTTTCGAGGAGGCCTGTATCATGGGGCTGCCGGATATCGATCATCAGGATAACTCGATATGCCGGGACACCTACGATATTGCTTTTCTGGCGGTTGGCGGTGTTCTCAATGCCATCGACGAGGTCATGTCGGGAAATGTCGCCAATGCCTTCTGCGCTGTGCGGCCGCCCGGCCATCATGCCGAGGTCGATAAGGCGATGGGCTTCTGCTATTTCAACAATGTGGCCATCGGCGCGAAGTATCTGAGGAAAAAATGGGGAGTGGAGAGGGTTGGCATCATCGACTTCGATGTCCATCATGGGAATGGAACCCAGCATATCTTCGAACAGGACCCCAACGTCTTTTACTATTCCATTCATGAACACCCTTCATTCGCCTATCCGGGGACTGGTCGTGAATTCGAGACCGGAATAGGCGAGGGATTGGGGTATACTCTCAATTCACCGGTACTGCCGGGGCGGGGAGATGACGAGTACAAGAAAATGATCATGCAGGATCTGGTTCCTGCCTTCAAAAAATTTCAGCCGGAGGTAGTTCTGCTGTCTGCCGGCTTTGACGCCCACGCCGCCGACCTGATGTCCGGAACCAATCTTTCCACCGATGGCTACGATTTCATCACCGAAGTCATCCTCAATCTGGCCAACAAGTTTGCCGGCGGTCGCATCATTTCCGTACTCGAGGGCGGATACAATTACCCGGTTCTGGCGCTGCTGGTGGAAAATCATATACGCATGATGACGGGGATACGCTGAGAGTTTTTCGCCGGAATCGGCTGGTATTTTACTGAAACAGGAGGAATTCCAATGTTTGTGAGCGAACGGATGGCGAGAAATGTGATCACGGTCAATCCCGAAACCCGCCTCGCCGAGGCCAGGCAGCTGATGATCAGTCATAATATCAGACATTTGCCTGTAGTTGACAGGGAAGGTCTGCTGGTAGGTGTTGTTTCTGACCGTGACATGCGTTCGGCGATGCCTTCTTCTCTGCTTGGCAAGGAAGAGTACGAGCGGATGCTGGAGAGGGTCTTGGAGCACCATGTCGAAGAGATCATGACAGAAAACCCGTTGACCATATCGGTCTATTACACAATTCAGGACACGCTGCTGGTGATGCGCCAGAAACGTGTCGGGGCTCTGCCGGTGATTGATGAGAACGGCTACCTGAAGGGAATCCTGTCAACCAGGGATCTTCTTACCTCCTTCGTCAATGTGATGGGCATAGGTGAACCGGGAACCCTGCTTTGCATCCTGGCCAAGGAGGAGCGCGGGCAGTTGAAGAAGATCGTCGATATCGTCACAGAGGAAAAAATACTGCTGGGCAGTGTTCTGGTTTCAAGGACCTGGGATGTCGATAAGAAGGCGGTGTTCCCTTATCTGCTGACAAACAACGTCGCCAGAGTGAAACAGAGGCTTCTCGATGCTGGTTTCCAGCTTTTTGATCCGATGCAGTGGTACCTGGAGAACCTGTCGAATACCCCGGACCTGCTGCTTTAAAATGGCGCAGAGAGAGCCGGAGGAACAGGATATACAATCTGGTCGAAAAGCGTGATGGCTGTGCAGGAGATGAAGTTTGAACATGACATGGCGGAACTGATTGCGGCTGCTTGTCTTGCCGGGGCTACCGAGGTCAGGAAAATATCGCCAGGCGACATAGTGGTTGAGCGGCAGATGGCCGAATACTGCCGCCAGCCGGGATGCCCCAATTACGGCCAGTCGCCGAGCTGCCCACCCCATGTCGACGGACCGGAGGCCTTCCGGGAACTCGGGTCGCGGAGCAGAATGGCACTGGTGGTAAGAATCGAAGTGCCTTCCGTGGTCCTTTTCTCGGACGAACGGCGCGAGGTAATGCGGTTACTGCATGAAGTCGTTGCAGGAATAGAGCGTTCAGCGGCAAGACTCGGGTATTCTGGAACCAAGGCCTTTGCCGGTGGTTCCTGCAAGGACCTCTTCTGCTCCGGTCATGCCGAATGCGAGGTTCTCTCAGGCAGTGGAATGTGTCGAAACCCCGAACTTGCCCGGCCGTCGATGTCCGGT
>CAYYWK010000620.1:0-2271 GCA_964475345.1 uncultured Desulfobulbus sp. | reverse complement strand
AGTGCATTATGTCGCAGGCGATGACAGCTACCTGATCAAGATCCGGGCCGCCGATACCGCCGACCTTGGCCGGCTACTGCGAACCAGGGTCCAATCGATCAGCGGCGTGACCGCCACCAGAACCGAGCCGGTCCTCACCACCTACAAGGAAACGGCGCGCATCCCCATCCCCTGAACACCAGAGAGTCCCGCCATGCCCATGTCCCAGGCCTTCAAAGGCCGGCTGCTGCCGGCCCTGCCACGCATCGTCGAACACTTCGGCACCCCTTTCCATATCTACGACGAAACCGGCATACGGGAAACCGGGGCTCGGTTGAAGGCGGCCTTCGCCGATATCGCCTGCTTCCGCGAATACTTCGCGGTGAAGGCCCTGCCCAATCCCCGCATCCTGGCCATCATGAAGGACATGGGTTTCGGCCTTGACTGCAGCTCGATCTCCGAGCTGCATCTGAGCAGAAGAATCGGCGCCCGGGGTGAGGAGATCATGTACACCTCAAACAACACCAGTCACGAGGAATTCGTCGAAGCCATGGCCGACGGCGGGTCAATCCTCAACCTCGACGACATCTCCCTCGTTGCCAAGGTCCCGGTGATGCCGGAGATGATCTGCTTCCGTTACAACCCCGGGCCGCGCAGGGCGGGCAACGATATCATCGGCAACCCGGTGGAGGCCAAGTACGGCGTCAGCCACGACCAGATCGTCGACGCCTACCGGCTGGCCCGGGAGCGGGGTGCCCGGCGCTTCGGCCTGCACACCATGCTCGCCTCCAACGAGCTGAACTACCACTACATGGTACAGACCGCGAAAATGCTGCTCGAGCTTGCCGAGGAGCTCAACCGCGCCCTCGGCATCACCTTCGAGTTCATCAATATCGGCGGCGGCCTCGGCATTCCCTACCGGCCTGATGCCAAGGAGTTGCAGATCGAGGCCATGGGCCGGGAAATCACCGGTGAATTCGACCAGTTCAAGCTGCGCAACGGCTACGCTCCGGCGCTGTTCATGGAGAGCGGCCGGTACATGACCGGACCGCACGGGGTGCTGGTGGTGCGGGCCATCAACCGCAAGGAGATCTACCGCACCTATGTCGGCGTCGATGCCTGCATGAACGCCCTGATGCGGCCGGCCCTCTACGGCGCCTATCACCATATCGACGTCGTCGGCAAGGAGCGCGGCCCCTCTCCGGAAGTGGTCGATGTCGTCGGTTCGCTCTGCGAGAACAACGACAAATTCGCCATCCAGCGCCAGCTGCCGCACATCGGGGAAGGCGACATCCTGCTCATCCACGACAGCGGAGCCCACGGCCATGCCATGGGGTTCAACTACAACGGTACCCTCCGGCCCCAGGAACTGCTGCTGGCAGCCGATGGCCGTATTGAACTGATCCGGCGGCGGGAAAGACTCAGCGACTATTTCGCGACGCTTGATTTTCCGGCAGATTCGCTGGCCCAGCTGTGACCTTCCTTTTCTGGCAGTATCCGGCGGTTCCAGTGCCCTGGAGCCGCCGGTTTTCTGCTTCTCTGCCAAAGAGATAACCGGGAATTCTTCTCAACATCTGCGCAATACTTTGCATTCCCAACACAATGGTGGTATAAATGTTGAATTAGTCTACGCAATTCAACATTATTGACCTCATCATCGTTTCCTGCATCCATGCCTCTTCTCCCATCCCGGAATTCCACCGCTCGGCAGCGTTCGCTCATGCTGACATTCGCAGTCCTCGGCCTGCAGATGATCCTGACCTGCCTGGCAATACCGGTCTCGAGCATCGCCGGTGAAGTGTCGCTGCAGATTTCCAGGGAACTGGCCCGTCACATCGCCTACAGGCCGGAACAGCTGCAGGCGTTGCAGCCGAAAAAACCCCTGATCGCCGACAGGGATCTCTGCCTTGCCACCGTCTACAACCAGGCGGGCAATACGCCGCTCTGGGTCACCGACGACGGCCCGACCGCGCGGGCCGACATCGCCCTGAAATACCTTCAGGCCGCAGGCGATGACGGTCTGAACCCCGACGAATACGGGATCAACGAGATGGCCGTACTGTGGCCGGCCCGCGGGGCCAAGGACCTTGCCCGGCTCGATTCCCTGCTCACCTACGGTGTCCTGCTTTACGCCCACGACATCAGCTACGGCCAGTTGGAATCCCACCGCACCAACCCGCGGATCTTTCATGATACCGGCAGGCAGGACTTCGACCCGGTCGCCGCCATCAAGGCCATCGTTGACGCCAGCGATCTCGACGCGCATCTGGCCTCGCTGCCGCCTGCCCATCA
>CAYYWK010000619.1:0-2272 GCA_964475345.1 uncultured Desulfobulbus sp. | reverse complement strand
TCTCGGCGTGGAAGAGCTGGGTGCCGCCGACCTTGAGGATCGGCATGATGGCGATGGTCAGGACGATGATCCCCATGCCGCCGAGCCAGTGGGTGAGCGATCGCCAGAACAGCAGGCTCTTGGAGAGCACCTCGACCTCGACCAGGATGGTCGAGCCGGTGGTGGTGAAGCCGGACATCGCTTCGAAGTAGCAGTCGACAAAGGAGGGGATCCGCCCCGAGATGTAGAAGGGCAGGGCGCCCAGCAGGGCCATGGTCAGCCAGCTGAGGGTGACGATGGCAAAGCCCTCGCGGTAGCCGAGGTCCTCTTCCGGCGGGAAGAAGGCCAGCAGCAGGCCGCCGCAACCGGCGCCGATCAGCGACGAGAGGACGAAGGTCCACACCATCCCGTCGTTGTAGAACAGGGAGAAGGGCACCGGCAGCAGGAGTGGCAGGGAAAGCAGCAGCAGCAGCTTGCCCAGCAGATTCAGAACACCGCTCGTCCGCATGGTTTACTCTTCCTGGCCAAAATACTGCTCAAGCAGCCTGGTGGCGTTGCGGGTGAAGAAGACAACGAGGTTGTCTCCGGCCTGGACCCTGGTGTTGCCCGATGGGATGAGAATCTTCCGGCCCCGGACGATGGCGCCGATGATCGCCCCTTGCGGGAAATTGAGATCCTTGAGGGCGACATTGTCGAAGTGCCGGTTGATCGGGACCTGGATCTCCATCGCCTCGGCGTCGCTGTTCATGATGGTGGCGACGGTGCCCACCGCCCCCCGGCGGATGAAGCGGAGGATCATGCTGGCCGCGACCTGGCGCGAGGAGAGGGCGATGTCGACGCCCAGGGGGCCGAGCAGCGGCACGAAATCGTGGCGGGTGATCTTGGTGATGCACTTCTTGGCGCCGTGGTGCTTGGCCAGCAGGCTGGAGAGGATGTTGTTCGAGTCGTTGCTGGTGAGCGAAATGACCAGGTCGGCCTGGTCGATGCCTTCGTCGAGCATGTCGTGGGCGTCGAGACCGTCGATGTTGAGGACCACCGTCCGGCCGAGATTTTCCGAGAGAAACTCGCAGCGCTGGCGGTTGTTCTCCACCAGGAAGACCTCGATGTTGAGATCCTCGAGGGCGCGGGCGACCGCGTAACCGATCCGACCGCCGCCGATGATGAAGACCTTGTGCGGCTTCCGGCTGCTGAGATCGAAGAACTTCTCCACCCGGAAGATGTCCTCGCGACGGACCATGATGTAAATCTTGTCGCCGGCCTCGATGGCGTCGCTGCCGCGGGGGATGATGGTCTCGTTGCCGCGGATGATGGCGGTCATGATGAAGTGGTGCGAGCCGTGGGCCTGCTGCAGCTTGTCGAGGGTCATGCCGACCCGCGGGTTGCCCTCCTTGATCATGTAGCCAAGCAGCATCAGGCGGCCGTCGGCGAACTTGGCCATGTCGAAGGCGGCGGATATGTGGCAGAGGCTGACGATCTCGTCGGTCATCGCCTGGTCCGGACTGATGATCAGGTCGATGTCGAGGACCTTGGTGTCGGGGAACATGCCCTCCTCGAGAAAGTCCTGGTTGCGGACACGGGCGATCCTGGTCTTGACGTCGTACTGGCTGGACATGATGCAGGAGATCAGGTTGACCTCGTCGCTGTCGGTGACGGCGATGAACAGGTCGGTTTTGGCGATCCCGGCCTCGGCGAGGATGCGGGCGGAGGCGCCGCTGCCGTGGATGGTCATAATGTTGAGGTCGCGCTCTATCCGCTTGAGCTTCTTGTCGTCGGTATCGATCAGGACGACATCCTGGCCTTCCATCGAAAAGCGCTCGCAGATATGAAAACCGACCTGTCCTGCTCCGACGATGATGATGCGCATGGGGTTTTACCTTGTCGTGCGGCTGACGGGGATGTTGCCGGCGGGAGCGGTCATTGGTCCGTTCTGCTCCACCAGATGCAGGCCCATTGCGGAGTATAGCCTCGTTCGATGATGACTTTGCCGTCGTCCGCGGGGCGGCTTCTCGTCTCAAGGTGCCTCCTGAGGGCCGATTCCTCGCCGGCGGACATGTCCCTGATCATCCACCGGTAGGAGTTCATGGCCTCTTCGACGTCGGCGAACCTGGTCTCCCGTTCAAGGCTGACGATCCGGACATTGGCGTGGATGCCCATGGCGTAGAGGGTGTTGAGGACGTAGATGTAATCGGGGCCGCACTCGAAACGCCTGCCGACAGCGGCGAAGGCCTCGGGGTCGAAGGGCGAGGGCGAGATCCGGTCGACGATGAAGACGGTGGAGGCTGCAAAGTGGTTG
>CAYYWK010000618.1:0-2273 GCA_964475345.1 uncultured Desulfobulbus sp. | reverse complement strand
CAGTATGCTAACGCATACATCGGACAGGCAGTTCTACTGGTCCTGCCGCCTTTTCACCTTTTCACCTCAACCGGTGGCGCTGCCACCCGTGATATGACCGTCCTGTCCATGAGCAACGTTTCCGCCGTTTCAGCCCTTTACCGTACGGGGTAGACATACCTGCATTGCCATCCTATGCGATTGTCATTCCCGCCTACAACGAGGCGGAGGAACTGCCCGCCACCCTGGCAGCGGTGCGCCTGGCCATGGCAGGGCAGGATCTTCCCGGCGAGTGCATCGTGGTGGACAATCATTCAAGCGACAATACCGCCGCCGTGGCCGCGGCCGGCGGCGCCGACCGGGTGGTGTTCGAGCCCGTCAACCAGATCGCCAGGGCCCGCAATGCCGGGGCGGCCGCCACCGTGGCGGACTACCTGGTCTTTATCGATGCCGATACCAGGATCGAGGCGGCTCAGCTGAACAGGGCCCTGCATCTTCTTCGCGAAGGATTCTGCGTCGGTGGCGGGGCCGTGGTCCGTTTTGAAGGCGAGATCGGCATGGTCGGCCGCCTGGCCATCGGCCTCTGGGAGCGGATTTCCGTTGTTACCCGTACCGCCGCCGGCAGTTTTTTCTTCTGCCGCCGTGAAGCCTTCCAAGCGGTCGGTGGTTTTGACCTCAGGTTCTACGCCGCCGAGGAGGTGCAGCTGTCACGCCAGCTGAGAAAATGGGGCCGCCCCCGAGGGCAGCAGTTCGTCATCATTGACGATCCGCCCGTCCTCACGTCGGCACGCAAATTGCGCTGGTACTCGAACGCGCAGATCATCGGCTGGATACTCTTCATGGTGCTCGTGCCGTTTGCCATACGCTCGCCCCGGCTCTGCGGGTTCTGGTATCGGCGCCCCCACCAGGAAAAGACGCAGGGGCGCTGACGGGGGCACGGTTGCCTGCAGCTTTCAGTCGACTCTCTGTCGACAGCCGGTTTCCTGGGTGAAAAATAGCAGCAGCAGGGAAATGCCGATCCATGCCAGCATCAAGCCAAAGCCGCCGCGATAGGCGGCGAGATCGTACATCCGCACGCCCATCTGCATCTCTCCCGTCCACATCCTGTCGAGGACCCAGCCGACAGCAGGCTGAAGAATCATCGGCCCCATCATCACGCCCATATTGATCACCCCGGAGACTGTCCCCGCCAAGTGCGCCGGTACCGACTCTTTTGCAAAGGCAAAGCTGATGATCATGCTGCCTGAAGAAAACCCGGTGATCAGCAGAACCGGTACCAGCTGGTACAGGGAAATGCCCCTGGTCAGAACGATGACCGCCCAGCCGGCGACGGCGATCCCGCACCCGATGAGATAGATGTTCCTGCGGTTTTTCAGTCTATCGGACATCCAGCCGAAAAATGGGCCTCCCAGCGCCCAGGCAACCAGCATTGCCGAGGTCAGCGTGGCGGCCTCGGCAGGTGAAACGCCGTGCAGGGTGGTCAGATAGGGTACGCCCCACAGGCCTGAAAAGGTGAGAATGCACCCGACAATGCCGCCGGGTATGAAAAACAGCAGCCCGATGTTGCGATAGGTGAAGACATGCAGGATATCGGCGAAGACTGACGAGCGGCTCTGTCCCGCAGTGATCGATGGTGCGCGTGTAAAATCCTGAAAGCCTTTTTGACGGGGATAATCCCTGACAAACAGCCAGGTGCCGACGCCAACGATCAGGGTGATGGCCGCAGAAAAAAGAAGCGTGTTCCGCCAGCCGAAGAGGTCGGTGGACAACCGCAGCGGAATACCGGCGAAGACAGCCCCGATAATGCCGCAGAAAAGTGCCAGCCCTGAGACCATGGCGAAATGCCGGGGCTGGAACCAGTTGGCCGCCAGTGTCAGCAAACAGACGAAAGCGACGGCCACCGACCCGCCGATAAGCGTCCGTCCCGCAGCGGCCCAGGCGATCCCTGGCGCCCAGGCGAATATGACGGCGCCGAGGGCTGCCAGCAAGGCACCGAGACTGAGGAGCCGTCGTGGACCCCAGTGGTCGGCAAGGATCCCGGTGGGGATCTGCATGGCCACATAACTGTAAAAATAGAATGCCGACAGGTTGCCGAGGGCCGCCGCGTTGATCTGGAAGTCCCGCATCAGCTCGCCGGTGATCACTGCCGGGGCAACCCGGTGGAAAAAGGCGAGCAGGTAGAAGACGGCCCCAAACCCCCAGACGGAGAGACTCTCAGCCAGGGAAGGAGTGCGGGTTGCACGATGTGCCGGTATATTTCTCAAAGAACGTGCCTATAGACTGGTGCAGAGGGT
>CAYYWK010000617.1:0-2273 GCA_964475345.1 uncultured Desulfobulbus sp. | reverse complement strand
GAACGGGGGATGACCGTCGAGGAATTTCTCGGCTACGCCAGGTCACTGGCTGCCTACAACCGGGAACACGGCACCAGCATTCCTTTTCTGCACCTGAGCTCGTTCAACAGGATCGAAGCGCTGTTCGAATATATCTTCAAGAGCCATTTCACCGACCCGCAGCTGGTGATCGAAGAGCAGTACGACCCCAGAAAGGCCGAGGCGTTTCTGGCGACGCTGAAGATATTCGAGGAGCTTTCCCGCTATCAGCCCATTGTCAATGCCGACTGGCGGAACCTCGACTGGAAGGAGTGCGAGCGTGATTTTCTGGCTGGAGCCAGCCTGTTTCTTCCCGGCGGAACCTACATGTACAGCCATTTTCGTGGCGTTTCGCCACAGCACCACGAGAACGGCATTCCGGTGGAACAGCCGCATGTCAGACAGCCTAACGGCCTGGTCGGCCATTTCGTCAATGCCTTCGCGGTGATGAAGGCCAGCCCGTCCCGCGAGGCGGCGATTGAATTGTCGATGATGTGGGCGGAGCCGGAACTCGCTGAAAAATGGGTGGAATATACCAGAAATCCCACAGGCATCCGCGGCAACCTGCAGCAGCCGGTGTTCGGCAGCCCGGAGGGAGACGTCTACGGTCGTTTCCTGCATGATATGGAAAAACAGTACAGTTCCCTGCCGATGCGTAATTTCCGTTCCCCCACCGATGTTTTTGGCAGGAATGTACCGAGTGGTGAAGAGGAGTTCCGCAACAGCCTGATGCTGATTCTGGAGGGCAAGCTCAAGGCTGAGGAATACTACAGATCGATACTCAGTCAGACTGGACGCTGAAGTATGGCCGGTCGCAAGGGCTGTATTCCCTATCTGACAGGTGCGGGGCAGGAGTGCTGCAGCAGAGGGCAGAGCGGCATGACCGGCTGCCGGTGCCTTCGCTGCGGCCCTGCCCGCGGGGGTCGGGTATGAGAGCGATGGATCGCATCAGGCGCAGCATCCCCTTCAAGATACTGCTGTCCATCCTGCTGGTGGAGGTCGTCCTGCTGGCCTGCATGGGCTATTTTTACAGCGCCAGGTTCAACCAGGAAATCGACCGGCGGATTGCCGAAAAGCTGGCCCTGCCAGGGGTCCTGATGAATCAACGGGCCATGCCCTACGACAAGGTCAAGGATCTGCAGTCCCTGAGCGACCTGGTGCAGGAGAAGGTCGTCGATTCGTTTATCTTCGAGCGGGGAGGGAAGGTCTTCTTCACCGCCGATACGGCCAGGGAAGGGCTCGTGTACACCGATTTCCTGACCCCCGAGGAGCAGGGCGCCTTTGCCGGCGACCTCCGGCAGGCTCGGCAGCATGCCTTCGCTGACGGCAAGGGTGCCCACTACATCGCCAGCATCACCCCCCTGATAGCCAACGGCGTTACGCTGGGCGGTCTCTATGTCAGGATATCGGCCGACGCCATAGAGGAACGCAAGCGCGATGTCATGCTGTTCTTCTGCCTCGGCGCGATCCTGACCATCATTCTCACCACCCTGATATCCTCCTTCGTCGTCCACCGTATGTTTGTCCCCCGCATCGTCGATGCGGCGAGGAGCCTGGCGAATTTCGCCAGGGGCGATTTCTCCGCCCGCATTCTCAGGACAGGGGCTCCAGACCAGCTGGGGGAGATGATGCGGCAGGTCAACACCCTGCTCGAGGAAATCGCCAGCAACACCAGGAAACTGCACTCCCTCAACCTTATCGCCGAACAGTACTCGCGTCTGGAAAACAGGGAGGATATCGTCCGCATCGCCGCCGAAAAGGCGATGGAGTATCTGCCGCTGGCGGTAAAAGGCGAAGGCGACGGGAGGAAGGTGCTTTTCTCCCTGCCGCTTCATGGTCCCTCAGCCACGGCAGACGGGCAGCCACTGCAGTTTGTCGCGCTGCATGAGGAGTACACGCTTTCGCCGGGCGACACCAGCTATATCAACGCCCTGTCCAGCCTCATGGAAAGCGCCATCGAACGTACCGCGGCGTTCCTCAGGATCAGCGAGGCCGAAGAGAAATACCGGGATCTTTTCCTTTCAGCCCTGGAAGGCATCTACCGCACATTCCTCGACGGCACGATCGTCGACGCCAACCCGGCGCTGGCGGCGATGATGGGGTATGCATCGGTGGAGGCGATGTGCGCCGACAGCGGCAGCATCGCCGACAGATATGTCCGGCCGGATGATCGCGAGGAACTGCTGCGGCAACTGCAGCGGGAGGGGAAAGTTGGCGATTTCGAGTTCCTGGCCCGCAGGAGGGACGGGACAGAA
>CAYYWK010000616.1:0-2294 GCA_964475345.1 uncultured Desulfobulbus sp. | reverse complement strand
AGTATTGTCGTTGCTAGCGTTATCGATGATAACGAGTTCAATCAGTCCTGCATTGTAAGAAACAAGTAATGCGTTCAAAGTGGAGCCTATTGTAGAACGAGATTGATAGGTAACAACTACAACAGTAAGACACGGATTATGGTATATGGTTTTCAATCTACTTGATTCAGTCATAAAATGTGCACTTGGCTTGAATTTATTCAATTAGCCAAAGAACTTAACGCTGGATTAGATTTTCAGCTATTAGAAAAAAAATTTCAAATTCCGTTAAACTTTTCTTCTACAGTTGGACTCGATTTTTGCTCCATTAATACCGCCTAACACCTTGTATTTACATATGCTGATGTTAGGAAATGGATTTTCGGTAGTGCCAACAGATTGGTCGTTTGTCCTTTAATTCATTGGTTGTTAGAGCTATGATTAGGGGTGTCTCAATAAAGGAGCCCCCATGTTTGCCAGAATAAAGAAATCCGGTCAGTATCAATACGTGCAACTGGTCGAAAATCGCAAAGAACACGGCAAGGTCAAACAGCGTGTCGTCGCCACCCTCGGACGACTCGACGAGATGCATGCCAATGATCGCATCGAAACCCTTATCAGATCCCTGGCCAGATTTTCGGAGAAGACTCTGCTGGTGCTCTCCGGCAATATCGATGCCGAAGCCCATGCAGTGCGGATAGGACCGGCCCTGATCTTCGATCGGCTCTGGCACGAACTGGGCCTGCCGAAGATCATCGAAGGTCTGCTGGCGCAGCGGAAGTTCGAGTTCGACGTGGAACGGGCCATCTTCCTCACCGTCCTGCATCGGTTGTGCTTTTCCGGGTCTGATCGTAACGCCGATCTCTGGAGACGGGATTATGCCATCGATGGCGTAGACGACATCGCCCTGCACCATGTCTACCGGGCCATGGCCTTTCTCGGCGAAGAACTGGCGGAACAGGATGAAGCCAAAGCGCTTGCACCCCGTTGTACCAAGGATCTGATCGAAGAAGGGTTGTTTGGTCTGCACCGTACGCTCTTCACCGGACTTGACCTGGTCTTCTTCGACACCACCTCCATCTACTTCGAGGGGGATGGCGGCAAGACCCTGGGCCAGTTCGGGCACAGCAAGGATCATCGGTCCGATCGCAAGCAGATGGTGGTTGGAGCTATCCTCGATGACGGTGGGCGGCCGATCTGCTGCGAGATGTGGCCCGGTAATACCGCTGACGTGAAGAGCCTGCTGCCGGTGGTCGATCGTCTGCGTCATCGCTTCGACATCCAGCGCTTCTGCATCGTTGCCGATCGGGGCATGATCAGCAGCGAGACCATTGCCACCCTGGAAAGTGATGACCGCAACATTCCGTATATCCTCGGCGCCAGGATGCGACGGGTCAAGGAAGTCAGCGAGAGCGTGCTCTCCCGCCCGGGTCGTTACCGTGATGTCTTCACCGAAGGCAGTCATGGTGATCCTTCGCCCCTGGCGGTCAAGGAGGTCTTCGTCGATGGCCGGCGCTATATTGTCTGCCGCAACGACAAGCAGGCCAGAAAGGACGCCTCTGCCCGTGAGGCCATGGTGGCTTCTCTGGTGGAACGGCTCAAGTCCAACCCCAAGGCACTGGTCGGTAACCGCGGCTACGCCCGGTTCCTGAAGGTTGCCAAAGGCGGCATGATTCTCGATCGCAAGAAGATCGAGGCTGATGCCCGTTTCGATGGCAAGTGGGTTCTGCGGACCAACATGACAAGCCTCTCTCCAGCCAGTGTTGCCTGTAAATACAAAGAGCTCTGGCAGGTCGAGCAGGTGTTCCGGGACGTCAAATCGGTGCTCGACACCCGGCCGATCTTCCATAAGTGTGATGAGACGATCCGCGGTCATGTGTTTTGCAGTTTTCTGGCCCTGGTGCAGCGCAAGGAACTCGATCGTCGACTGGAGCAGGCCGGTCATCAGTTTGAATGGGCGGATATCATGCGTGACCTCAAAGCGCTCCAGAATGTCACCGTTGAAGAAAGCGGACGTTCGTTGCTGGTTCGCACTACTGCTGTCGGTTGTTGCGGCAAGGTCTTCCAGGCCGTCGGAGTGGCGATGCCGCCGAGTATCCGGGATGTGTGATGGCCAGTTGCTCGGACATGATGCGCCTGGTAGTGCCAAGACTTTTTTGGCCACATCTATGTGTTCGTTTTTATACAATTAGTTTTTTGTAACTGTAGAAGATGAGTTAAAAATGTGCTATCGCATAATTAAAATTTTGACTTTATAAAATGTTCCGCTTCAGATGGAAATGGAAAATTTCTCAGTTCACGTTAGCGAGTAATTC
>CAYYWK010000615.1:0-2315 GCA_964475345.1 uncultured Desulfobulbus sp. | reverse complement strand
TGGTCAACGTGGGGTTGGACTATCTGACCCTCGACCGCACCGCCGCCACCCTCTGCCCTTCGAGGGAGCGCAGGCCACGCCAGACCAGCGGTGAGTCCTGGCGCAGGTAGAGGACCATCCGCATTTCGTCGACGGATTTCTCGGAAAAGATATACGTTTTCAGCCGGGCGGTGGTGTCGATTGCCGGGAAGACCGCGTCAACCCTGCCGGTGTTGAGGTAGTGGATAACCCTCTCCCATGGGACGACCTCCAACCTGATGCCGTAACCCATGGCATGAACGCTCTCCCGGACGACATCCCAGGCATATCCCTGCAGTTGCACCGAATCCGACCCAGGCAGGATGATCTCCCCATGCACCGTGGCCGCGTTTTCCTTTCTGAAACAAAAGGGGATGAAATCGGTGAGGGTGGCAAGGCTGATAATTTTCTCTTCTCCGGCCTGGGATGGAAGCGCCGCAGCGAAGATGAACAGCAGGATGGTCAGGACCCGCATGGCATCTGCTCCCGGTTCACCGTCTGGCCCGCAGGGCGACACGGGACTCATGGAAGGTGGCGCCGCCACCCATGTCGGAGATCTTCTGCGAGGACAGAGCGTTGACCCCCAAGTCTGCATCGCTCTCAGGCCAGTACAGCCCCTCCGCCACCAGCAGGCCTCTCTGGGTATCGCCACTCAAGCGGGCCCGGCGAGTGGCCTGGCCGCGGTGATTCTCGAGGATAACCAGGTCCTGCTCTGCGATTCCGGCCTCGACGGCATCGGCAGGATGGATCACGACCTCCCCGCAGACTCCTGGGTAGCGTTCACCGAAGGTGCTGTTCAGGAGGTCGGCATGGGGCGGGATCAGCAGTTTGAAGGGGTAGCGCGAGCGAAGGTCCGGGTCGGCAAACTCCCCTGCCGGCGCCAGGCAGGCAAAGGGCGGCTCCAGCGGCCGGTCGTCTGCGGCAAAGACAAACCGCCCGTTATCACCTGTGAAGAGACTGTCGCGGGTTTGTGCCAGCGTCGACCGCAACCACTGGCCGGCAGCGGGGACGGAGGCGCTGTCGGCAGGCAGGCCTTCCAATTCCTGCAGATAACCGGCGATGCGTTCGCCGACCGTCTGGCGAAACGGAGCCTCGGCAAATCCCATTTTTCCTGCCAGGGTCTGGAACAGATCGAAATTGCTGACCGCCTCTCCCTGCGGTGCTATCACCGGCTCGGCAACGCCGAGGCAGAAGTGACCGTAGGCGGTATACAGATCGTGGTTCTCGAGGAAGGTGGTGGCCGGCAGCAGCAGGTCGGCATAGCGGGCGGTGGGAGTCATCAGCTGCTCGTGGACCACCGTGAACAGGTCGTCACGCAGAAGGCCCCGCCGGACGGCAGTCGTATCGGGGCAGGCCGACAAGGGATTGGCGTTGTAGACGAACAGGACACGGACAGGCGGCCGTCGCGATGTCAAGGCTTCGCCGAGGCGGATCATGTTGACGAGCGGCTTTTCCTCACCGGCAAGCTCAGGGAATCGGAGCCGGTCACGGTTGCCGCGGAAGGCCCCCGCCGACAGCAGCACTCCCCGGCCCGGCCCGCCCGCGAAGAGGCCGAGTACCGCCGCCAGGCTGAGGATCGCCCTGACCGCCATGCCGCCGCGGCTGTTGCGGGTCAGGCCGACGCCGATGCGGAAAAAGGTCCTCGGCCGCCCATGCAGCATTCCCGCCAGATCCCCGATCCCGGCCCTGCCGATCCCGCTGTCGCGCTCTATATCGCTCCAGCCGGTCTGCCCCAGGTAGCCCTCGAGACGATCGAAGCCGTCGCTGTCGCGGCGCAGCATCTCCCTGTCGACCAGGTCTTTTTCGAGCAGGGATTTGATCAGGCCGAGGGCGAGGGCGGCGTCACCGCCCGGCTTAACCGCCAGGTACTGGTCGGCCGCCCTGCCGGTGGCATTGCGGTAGGGATCGATAACCAGCAGCCTGCCGCCGTTCTGCCGCGCCTCGACGACATAGGGCCAGAAATGGATGTTGGTGGCCTTGATGTTGATCCCCCAGGCGACAATCAACTCGGCATCGGCTGCGACTTCCGGAGGGCTGCCGGGTGCGTTGCCGCAGTGCCGGGACCAGGCCGCTCCGGCTGCGGCGAAGCAGATCGTCTCGTCCAGGCGCAGCGAGCCGAGACGGTGGAAAAAGCCATGCCCGGCAAAACGGTTGACCATCCCCATGTTGCCGGCATAGGCGTAGGGCAGCACGGCCTCGCCGCCATGGTTTTTCACTGTCTCGCCGATGCGGGTGACCAGGATGTCCCAGGCCTCGTTCCAGGATATCCTCGAAAACCGGCCCTCCCCTTTGCTTCC
>CAYYWK010000614.1:0-2315 GCA_964475345.1 uncultured Desulfobulbus sp. | reverse complement strand
GGGGCTGACGATGGTCAGAGCGCCGGTCCGTTCGTTGTAGAGGCCGAAGTTTTTCGAGAACGAGCTGGCGACGAAGTAGTCGAGCCCGCTTTCGGCAAACTGCTCGACGGCGTAGCGGTCTTCATCGACCCCGGCGCCGAAGCCCTGATAGGCGAAATCGAGAAAGGGCATCCAGCCCTTTTCCCTGGCGATCGCCACCACCTGGCGCCACTGGTCATTGTCGAGATCAACCCCGCTGGGGTTGTGGCAGCAGGCGTGGAGAAGGACGATATCGCCTGCCGGCACCGCCTGCAGGTCCCTGACCATGCCGGCGAAATCGACGGCCTTGCCGGTCGGATCGTAGTAGGCATACTCGCCCAGCGGAAAGCCGGCGGTGGCGAAGACGCCCTTGTGGTTGGCCCAGGTCGGGCCGCTCAGCCAGACCCTGGCATTGGGCAGGAATTTCTTCAGCAGGTCGGCGCCAACCCGCAGCGCACCAGTGCCGCCGGGGGCATGGACGGTGGCCGCCCGCTTGCCCGCCAGCACCTCGCTGCCCTCGCCGAAGATCAGTTGCTGGACGCAGGCGGCGTAGGTCGGGTCGCCGGATATCGGAAGGTATGATTTAGTGCTTTCCTTCTCCAGCAGGATCTTTTCCGCCGCCTTGACACACTGCAGGATCGGGGTCCTGCCGGCATCGTCCTTGTAGACGCCGACGCCGAGATTGACTTTCTCCGGGCTCGGGTCGTTGCGAAAGGCCTCGGTCAGTCCGAGAATCGAATCCGCCGGGGCCGCCTCAATATTCTGCCACATATCTTCCTCCAATGAAGTGTTGATTGCTCTGCGGGCGAAAAGGAAAAATACCCAGTTCCGCTCACCCGTGTCAACAGGAATGCGGAGGAAGGCGGGCTGTGGCAGGCCACGGCCGGCCGTTGCCGCATATGGAGGATTGCCCGGGGCTCCGCCGCACGGCGGCACGGATTTCCTGCCGTCGGCCGCAGTCTTCCGCCTTACGGCAGGGAATGTTCGAACTCGAACTGCCGCTTTTTGCCATCGGCGAGCCTGGTGCCGACGACAAAGCGGTACACGCCTTTTCCGGTCAGGGCCAGGTCGGCCCCGAACATGCCCTGCATAGGCGCCAGGGCAGTCGGACCGGACTCCATGCCGACCGGGTCGACGACCTTGAGAGCCACGGTCCCTTCAGCGATCGGGCCGCCGGAAGCCGTATCGGTGAACATCACCATGAAGTGGAAATTCTCCTTCCTCCCCAACTTGGCCATCGCCTCCCCGACATCGCTGAGATGGACCATGCCCCGCACCCCATCTGCTGTTTTTTCCTCGAGCATGATCATGCTGCCGCCCATCGTCATCCCGCCATGCTGCATTGCCTGGCTCTCCTGCGACATCTCGTGACCGCCGTGACCGCCGCCCTCGTGGGAAGCCGCCATGCCCCCCGCCGGCAGGAACAGCAGCAGTGATGAAACAAGTATCGTGCGTGTCGTGTTCTTCATCGCTATCTCCCTGTTGTCGTGTTTTCAGAGTATTCTTCCTCGATATCCCCCTGGGCGGTGGCCGTCATCCCCTTGCCAAGAGACAGCCCCCGCCAGATGAAAAAAATGACCGGATAGACCAGCAGTTCCATGATCCCCGAGGTGACCATCCCGCCTACCATCGGCGCCGCGATCCGTTTCATGACGTCCGCGCCGGTGCCGTGGCTCCACATGATCGGCAGCAGACCGGCAAGAATGACCGAAATGGTCATGACCTTCGGCCGGATGCGCTTGACCGCCCCGTGGTGGATGGCCTGCACCAGATCGCCGCGGGTCAGCATCCTGCCCTTTTCCCGCCACTGCCTGTGGGCCAGGTCGAGGTAGAGCAGCATCACCACCCCGGTCTCGGCGTCGAGGCCGGCCAGGGCGATGATCCCGACCCAGACGGCGATCGAGAGGTTGTAGTCGAGCAGGTAAAGCAGCCAGAATGCCCCTACCAGTGAGAAGGGCACGGCGAGAAAGACGATCGCCGTCTTGATCAGGCTCCTGGTGCTGATAAAGATGATGACGAAGATGATCAGCACCGTCAGCGGGATGATGACCATAAGGCGCGCCCTGGCCTTCTCCATGTACTCGTACTGGCCCTGCCCGACGATGTCGATCACCTCGTAGAGGTACAGGTCGCGCTTCATGTCTCTCGTGCTCCTCGGTGCTCGGTCGTCGCTGTCAGTGGGTCGGGAGCGGCAGGTGGTTCGCCGCCCAGGTGGGCCGGTAGTAGCCGTCGAAGCGGAGCTCGCCGTCGCGCAGCTCGCGGATGGTGAGGAAGTCGCCCTTGTAGCCCTTGTGGTC
>CAYYWK010000613.1:0-2322 GCA_964475345.1 uncultured Desulfobulbus sp. | reverse complement strand
CTCTCCATGGCTCGTCCGGATCGAGCAACAGGGCGCCCAGACAATACCTGGATGATGAATGCGCGCCGTGGTAGATGGCGAGCCAGCCGGTCGATGTCTTGATCGGGGCGGCACCTCCCCCTACACGCCCGCCATCCCACGCACCGGGACGCGTCCGCGCCACACAGACGTTGGCCCCCCAGTGTCTGAGGTCAGGCGACGAAGCCATCCAGATGTAATGCCCTCCAACGATCACCCCGCTGGGTCGGTGGAGGCAGAAGTAGCTTCCCCCGATCTTTTCCTCGAACACGGCGGCATCTTTGTTGGCAGGCGGCAGCACCACGCCGCAATCCTCGAAAGTCTTCCAGTCACGGGTGATCTTCATCCCCACCCCGTAACCGCCGGAGGAGACTGCGGTGTAGGTCAGGACAAACCTTCCGTCATCCATCGTGGAAACACGGCAGTCCTCGATGCCAAACGCCTCCTGCGGGCCTGCCCCGTGGATCTGCCGACCCGTATCGCGGAAGCTCCGTCCATCCTCGCTGTCGAAAAGACGCAGATGCGAGACAGTCGAGAGGTATCCTTCACCGCCGTATTTGTATTCGCGCGGGTCATCGGTGTTGAGGAGCGGATCGTCGGCTGCGACATCAAGGACGTCCGGCCGTCCGCCGCGCAGGAACGGAATGCGCACCCGCCCCGCGACAGGCACGGGGCGTTCGGCCACCCGCACGAGGAGACAGATCCGGCCGTCATGACGAAAAACACCGGGGTTGAGCAGGCACTCGACCTGGAGTCCGGGTGCGCTTGGGACCACCTGTTCCGGTTGCAGAAGGGGGTTCTCGGGAAAGCGGAGGGCGAGGTCGTTCGGAGTTCTCATGGGCAGGAGGCCAGATGGCGCCGGTCAAGCAGCCGGCGGGTTTCCTCGGCGCGGTGACGCGTGATCGGATAGAAGAACAGGAAAGCCAGCGCCGCCACCGCCGCCACGCCCTGCACCGCGATGAGTATCCACTTCATCGCGATGAGTTCGGGTTCCGTGGGCCGGACGGTCATGTCGGTGTATCCGGCGAGGTAGGGCATGAAGCCAGCCACGAGGATGAGGAGAATGCCGACAACGCGGTTGATGACGGTAGCCACCGCCACGTAGGCACCTTCACGGCGCAAACCCGTAGCCACCTCATCCTCATCGCACACATCGGCCAGCATCGAGCTGAAGACGAGGTTGCAGGCCTGCAACCCGAGGTTGATCACGATTCCCGGGATCATGGTCAGCCAAGGATGGTGCTCCTTCGGCAACCACGGCAGCCATGCATATTCCGGTGCGAGGAAGACGGAGACAAGGAGCCCTCCCCCGAAGACGAGCCCCAGCCCGAAGAGTCCCACGGAGCGTTTGCCGAGGTGGGTGGACAGCCAGAGCCCGAGGGCCGTCCCGACGTAGGTCATCAGGGTCGTCACGGTTCCCGCCACACCACCGAGCAGGGCCCCGAATTTCTCGTCGCCCCGGCAGACGTAATCAATGTTCAGGTAGAACCCGACGGTGCTGCCGCAGGAAATCGAGAACATCAGGAGCACCGCTGCGCCTTGCAGAAGCAGGAAGGGGCGGTTGCGGCAGGTGAGACGCAGGGCCGGCCAGATGGCGATCTTCTCCTGCTGCATCGCCGTGGTGCGTTCGCGGCAGAAGAGCACCGTCATGGCCGCGCCGCCGATGATGATCAAGCCGACCAGAACACTCAGGACCTTGGCCCCGTCCACCACCGTCGGGAAGATGTCCCGGGTGCAAAACCAGTAGAACCAAGGGGCCATGATGAATCCGATGGCCGAGATGTAACCCTTCCATGCCTGAACCCGCGTGCGTTCGTCATAGTCCTCGGACAACTCCAGCCCCATGGCCTGGTGCGGGACGGAGAGCAGGGAGTCGAAAATGCTGTAGATCGACAAGATGCCGCCGAAGAAGAGCAGCAAACCCCAACTGCCATAGCCGGACGGCGCGAACCAAAGCAGCGGCAGGATGAGAGCGCACATCACGGCGCCGGCGAGGATGTAGGGCTTGCGGCGCCCCCAACGAGAACGCGTGTTGTCCGATATGCCGCCGATCAATGATGCGGACAGCACCGCGATGAGTCGCGGCACGGCGTTGGCGATGCCCAGCAGGCCCGTATCCATTCCGAAATGCCGTGCATACACGGGTATGGCCAGGCCGCCCGGCAGCTGCGTGTTGAGGAAGTCGGCCATCCCCCCGGCGCCGTAGGCGATCTTCGAGAGCAGCGGGACCCGCTGCGACGCCTTCGTCCTGTGCCGCTCCCAGTGCGGCATGGCGGTCAACTCGGCTTTTTCGGCGGGGTCCAT
>CAYYWK010000612.1:0-2331 GCA_964475345.1 uncultured Desulfobulbus sp. | reverse complement strand
CGGCACTCAGCGTCCCACCGACCCACAGCAATGCGATGGCCGGCATCAGCGCAGGCCGGAACATCTGGACAAATGCCATCGTCAGCCATACGGCTGCCGCGAGGAAGTACGGAACCCCGACCCATGCCGCGGGCGGCGCAGCGCCCACGGATTGTATATCGAGGTGGAGATATTTGAAGATGCCGGCAGCCATGACCCCGTCGATGACTGTCTGAACTGGGCCGCCCGGGCAGTCGACGGCAGCGAGGACGACAACAAGCAGCAGGCCGCCGGATATCGGCACGGCCAGCGATCTGGTCAGTATATGGCGAGTATCGGCAGCAGGGGACACGGGTATTTCCTTTTCGTGCATGTCAAGGGATGCCGGCTCGACCGGCACTCTTGCCGATTTTGACCGGTTTCTTCGGGGCTCAGCACCGTCTCGGGCAGAAGGCATGATCGCCAGCGCAGGGGATTCATTTACCCGAAGGAGAGGGATTCAGCCAAGAAAAAACATCGCCTGGCCGCATCCCCGTCCGTCGGCATCCTTTGACAGGGGAAAATCCAGCCTTAACGTAGCTGGAAAGGACAATGCCTTGAACGAACCCGATACCATAGAAAAAGGAGAGCCTCATGAAGGACAATGCCCAGGCCATGGTACTGGCCTCGCTGGCGGCAGACGCACTGGCCCTCGGCGCCCACTGGATCTACGATACCGACAAGATCGCCCGGGAAATCGGCAGGGTAGATCGCCTGCTGGCGCCACCGCCCGATTCCTACCATCCCACCAAAGGCCGCGGCGAGTTCACCCACTACGGCGACCAGACGCTGATCCTGCTGCAGTCCCTGGCGGCGACAGGGGAATTTTCCCTGGACGATTTCGCGGCTCGCTGGCGGCAGTACGCTGCGACCACCAGTGCCTACCTCGATCGTGCGACCAAGGAGAGCCTGGCCCGCTTTGACCAGGGCGCCACACCTGCAGAATGCGGTTCACCCTCCACCGATCTCGGCGGACCGGCACGGATCGCGCCGCTGGTCTACCGCTACCGCAACGATCTCGAAACGATGCTTGCAGCCGCCAAGGCGCAGACGGCGATGACCCACGCCGGCCCTGGCGTCGCCGACGGCACGGCCTTCATCGCCCGAACGGCGTATTCGGTCCTCCACGGAGTTCCTCCCGTGGAAGCAGTAACGGCAGCGATTGACGCCGGAGTCGGCGAAATCGACCTCGACCTGCGGCTGCGCAAGGCCATCGAATCCGGTGACCGGGAAAGCCTGCCGGTCATCCGGGAATTCGGGCAGATGTGCGCCATCAACGCCGCCCTGCCCGGCGCAGTCCATTTCATTGTCCGCTACGGGAAGAACCTCAGGGAGGCTCTGATTGAAAACGTCATGGCCGGCGGCGACTCGGCCGCACGTGGGATGGTGATCGGGATGGTCCTCGGCGCCGCGGGGGAGACGGCGGGAATCCCCAGTCAATGGCTGCAGGATCTGGCAGCCGCTGCCGAAATCAGTCGTTGCCTGGAGCAGATCGGCTGAGACGCCGATGGAAAGGCCTTCCGACGAATTACCATATTCCCACAGATAATACTTAATTGAAATTCAAATATCGAAAATGCAATTAAATAGTATGGCCACCTCAGCAAGGAAAAAGATTGATTCATAAATTATTGAAAGAGTAGTATATTTATTTGACTTCCGTGAAGTCACCATCGGCATAGGAATTGCATGCTAAGTGTATTCACTTATTCAAAGCCCTGCCCCCCCAACCGGGTTGGACCAGCGCAGTTTGCTGGTTCATCCCGGTTTTTTTATCAGGCCCTCCCCGCAAAAGGGACTGACGGCCTCACTCCTTGTGCTGGCGGGGTTTACCGACCGGCAGAGAATACACCGCCCGCCCGTCTTCGACAGTCACCAGACCGGGCAGGTAGAGGAAGACCGCCATCACCAGGATCCAGCTCACCCCGATCTGGAGCAGGCCTGCCGAAACCTCCCCACCAAAACCTGCCGCACCCATGCGTACCCCTGCCCAGTAGGCAAAGGCACCGGCCAGGCCGCCAAGGAGCATGCCAAGCGGCCGGTTGCCCCTCAGCCAGTGCAGGCTGTAACGCAGGCTCATCGCGAACTGCAGCCAGAGCACCAGTATCCATGGCGGCGGCAGCGCAGGGTGCAGGCTGACGGCAAAGACCAGGGTGTCGGACCAGATGTGGATCCCGTCGACGCTGATGCCCAGGAACAGAGCGATCGCCAGCAGCCGTCCTTCACGCCGGCGGTCGGCGACCAGCAGCAGGTGCAGGATGAGAGGCACCAGCCCGACAACCGCCGCCATGTAGGGATGCCCTTTCGCGGCTC
>CAYYWK010000611.1:0-2334 GCA_964475345.1 uncultured Desulfobulbus sp. | reverse complement strand
GGCCAGTTCGCCCTCGCCCAGTTCGAGATGGGCAACGGCCATGAAGAAGTAGGGTTCCGCCCATTTCGGGTAGTTGGTGGTCAGCGGGGTGAGGGTGTCGACAGCCTCGCGGGCCTTGCGGTCCTTCAGCAGGAACCTGGCCTTGAGCAACGTGGCCTCGCCATTGTCGGGGTTCTTGGCCAGCATGCCGTCCATCATGGTTTTTGCCTCGTCGTACTGCCGCATGTCGAAGAGCAGCTTGGCGAGAGCGGCCTGGAGTTCGATGGTGTCCGGTTTCTCTTTCAAGGCATCGCGGAGCAACTGTACCGCCGCATCAAACCTGTTCTGACCCTTGTAGAATTCGACCAGCATCAGTTTGTACCTGAAATTTTCAGGTTCGAGAGAGATGGCCTTTTTTATCTCTTCCGTGGCTTTCTCCGGTTCCTTTTTCATGTTGTGGAGAGAGGCCATCATCAGGTGCAGCTGGGCATTGTCGGGGAACTTCTGCTGCATGGTGGCGAGGAGTTTCTCCGCCTCGGCATTCATCTTCTGCTTCTGGAACAGGGCCAGCAGGGTACGGTAGTTGGCAAAATTGTCAGGGCCAAGTTCGATGGCCTTCTCGAACATGGCCTGGGCTTCCGGCCATTTCTTCTGGGCGCCAAGGATTCTGCCCCGGATATTGTAGAAGCGGTCGGTTTCCTGGTCCGCCTTGTTGACCTTGGCCACGGTATCCTCCGCGGCCTGGAAGTTGCCGGCGATCAGTTCGATGTTGGCCAGCAGGGCCAGGGCGTCGGTCTGGTCGGGTTTCTGTCCCAGCACCTGGTTGACGTATTTCCGGCTTTCATCCTTGTTATTGGCCAGCAGCAGGAACTCGGCAACCTTCACCGCGGCGTCGAGGTTGGCAGGGTCGAGGCTGGCGGTGCGCTGCAGCTCGGCGAAGGCATTCCTTGGGTCGTTCTGCTCCAGGTAGAGCAGGCCGAGCTGGTAGCGGGCATTGGCAAACTTCGGGTCGATCTGGATGGCGTTGCGCAACTCGATCACCGCGGCGCTGTTTTCCTTCTGCTTGATATACTCGAGCGCCTTCTCGTAGTGTTTTTCCTTTTTCCGTTCGGGATTGGAGCAGGCGGTAAAGGACAGCATCAGCAGTGGGATCAGGACAAGGAGCGGTACCCGGATGAATTTCATGTTCAGGCCTCTTGGTTGGCGTGGTTTTTGAATATAAGGTTGAAGGTGTTGGTCTGGACCTTTGCTGTGTCTTTCGATATTATGCATGCAGTGTATAAAAAATGCTCACGGTTTCACAGAAAAAAGATTATTCTTTCCGGGTTTAGGGGCTAATTCATCGGAGATAATTCCGGAATGCCGGAACATAGACGATGCCACAGCGGCAGGACGTCCACCTGTTCCGTTTTTTTGTCCATTAGGCAATCTTCGAAGATGGAGGAGAAATATGAAAAGAGTGTCGACGGTTGGTATGATGATCTGTCTGGTTCTGGCCCTGCTGCCATCTTTTGTCTTTGCCGCGCAGTCGACCCAGGATGTTCCGGCCACCGAACAGCTGAAGGCGAAAACCCGCCAGGAGATACTGGCCAAGACTGGAAAAACCGGTGATGCCAAAGCTGACTACCTGGTCGGGGTCGGCGACATCCTCGGCATAATTGTGTATGGAGAGGGGGACATGGCGGTTGCACCTGTTCAGGGAACCCCCAGGGGAGAAGGCGAACAGGCGGTCCAGAGCCCCGGCAGCGGCGTCCAGGTGCGGATCGACGGCAAGATCTCCCTCAAGCACATCGGTGATGTCGAGGCTGCCGGCCTCACCCTGACCCAACTCGCCGACTACCTGAAGGTCATCTACTCCACGGTGTTCGACGACCCGGTGGTGACGACGGTGCTGGTGCAGAGCAACAGTCGGCGCTATACGGTCATGGGCAAGGTTGCAAAGCCCGGGGTCTTCCACCTCGACTACCCGATCGATATCGTCCAGGCGGTGGCCCGCAGCGGCGGCTTCAACGAGTGGGCCAACTCCTCTGTCACCCTGGTCCGCAAGGATGGCCCGAAAGACAGCCTCTTCGAGGAAAACACCCTCGAATTCGATTACGACGAATTCCTGAAGGGGAAGGCGCTGGAACGCAATATTTCCCTTGAACCCGGCGATATCCTTATCGTCCACTGATAGACATCGAACAATAGACTTACAGGGGGATGCCCATGAAACGTTACAGCTTGCCAGCTTTGATGGTTCTGCTCGTGTTCAATCAGTCCATGCCGGCAGATGCCGCCGAGGTAACCGTCAGGGGAGGGCTGACGACGGGTGTAGACCTGTACGACCGGAATTACACTGGTGATACGGACAGC
>CAYYWK010000610.1:0-2337 GCA_964475345.1 uncultured Desulfobulbus sp. | reverse complement strand
CCTTCCTGGGGTAAAACCCCTGCCAGTAATCTGTTCATTGACTCATGCTCCTTGTTCCTGTGAAAAGATGGATATGGGTTTTCCGCCACTTTCTGGCGCAACTGCATTGGATTTCTGTTGAGGAAGGAGTGCCTCTCGCGCACACCGGATGAATATTGTTCCAATAACCGTGAAAATACAACCGAAAAAGGTCGGCACGGAGGAGAAAGAACCGATAAAGGACACCAGCCAACTACCTTTATATACTACAAATGTCCATAGTATCTGACCATATATAGAAGTATTTAATTATTTACTTTAATTCATTCCATGTACACAGGCACGTCATCACTGTCAAGAGCTATCAGCAGCTCTTTGCAAGAGGGTCGAGAATCGTCATTCTCTGCTATTTTTCCGACAACTTACATGAAAAGACCGCCGAATTGACCTCTGCCTGGCCAATAAAAATAATGATCCAGGGCTGATACATCGTCATCGGAGAGTTCCTGCCGGTTTTTCCCGGGCCACGGAGAACGACACGTCGGCTTATTGCCCACATGGCACACGATGCACAGACAGGCAAATCTGCCATGAGCAATCAATCAATAAGATAGGCACCCATGCTGCCTGTGCAACGTTACCCGACAGAGAGGACAGTCGTGGCGCACCCCGTTTTCCTGCAGGACCATCTCCTCCTACCTGGTCGCGGCATGTAGAGATCGAAGTCACCCGTTCGTCCCTGAATCGATTGACAGCCTCCGCTTTCCGCTGCAAAATATATCGCCTTAGGCTATGCTGGCCCAGACCGCCCATGCCGGTTATTGGAAATGGCCGCTGTGCAGACGGCGATCGTTCACCAGCCTCTCATCATCGACACAATGCCCCGAACACACGACATACCCATAGGCCACCGACTGGCCTTTCTTGCCGTCCGCTGCCACTACGCACTCAGCCGTTGCATGACTCCCGCCACCTGGCTGGGCGTCGGCAGAGGCCTCGGCTCCCTGCTCCACCTGCTGGCCGGCAAGCACCGCAGGATCGCCCGGGCCAACCTGCGCTTCGCCTTCGGTGATACGCTTTCGGAAGAGGATATCGAACGGATCATCCGCGACAATGTCAGGCAGTTCGGCATGATCGGCCAGGAGTTCGTCCGCTTCATGCAGCCCTATGGCACAACCGCGGAGATGGTCGACGCCTCGGTGACCGTCGAGGGGGAGGAGCACCTGCAGGCAGCCAGGGCGAAAAGCAGATCGGTGATCCTCCTGGGCGCACACTTCGGCAACTGGGAAATAGGCCATCTCTACTACGCCCGCCATTACAACCGGCTCAACTTCATCGTCCGCCGCATCGACAACCTTCTCGTCGAACAGGTCCGCTACGGCTACAACACCGCCCTCGGCGTCAACATCCTCTACAAGGAAAACGGGCTGAAAGAAGCGATCCAGCATCTGAGAAAGGGGGAGGACCTGGTGATTTTCGCCGACCAGAACGCCGGCAGGCGGGAGGGGATCAGCGCCCTTTTCTTCGGCCACCCCAGTACCTCTCTCTATATCGCCCCCAGCCTCGCCCAGAAATACCGGATTCCATTGTTACCGATGTTCACCGTCAGGGAAAAGGACTCCCACCGCCATCGCCTGGTTTTCCTGCCGGAAATTCCGATAAGCTCTGAACATCCGAAGGAAGACATCGCCTCGCTGGTGAGGAGGCAGAATGAGGCCATGGAACAGATCATCAGCCGCTACCCCGATCACTGGCTGTGGTTCCACCGTCGCTGGAAGGTCGATTATCCCGAAATCTACCGCTGATCCTGCGCGCCAGAATCAGGGACGGAAAAAAAAATACGGGACACCGCAGAAAGCGACATCCCGTATCAGATGACGGTGGCTGATCAGCGACGAAGCCCGGTCAGCGTATCTCCACCGGCCGGCAGATACCTGCGGCGTCTTCGGCAACCCGTCCGCAGGACTCGCAGGAATACTTCATTGCCGCGAGTTTCTCCTTGCAGAGATGGTTGATACCGACATCAGGGGTATTGCAGAACGAACAGGAAATAGCTGATACGGTGGGGTTGCAGAGATGACCGGGATCATCCGCCATCGCACCGCAGGTTGAACATGTATGAGCCATGATATTTCTCCTCCTGGCAGGGACCTGGGATTAGTGGGCGTATTCTGCGCCCATCCGCTGCGATCAACCTGGCACCTGCCGCCGCGGACGCATGACCATTCGACGCTTCCGACATATCGGCCGCCGCATGCCAGCAGGTGCGGTTGATCTTCCCGTAAAGATAAGAACCGTTCCCAGGAAGTCAACTCCACCCTCTCGCACCCAGCGAATCCGGCCCCTTTCCTGGCAGCC
>CAYYWK010000609.1:0-2340 GCA_964475345.1 uncultured Desulfobulbus sp. | reverse complement strand
CCAGCGGCATCAGCCAGACGGAGTACGCCTCGATCATCCCGGTAACGCTCAGGACCCCCGCCATCCTGCCATGGAGCCTGTTCATCATGTCGAGTTTTTCCGATTGGCGCTTCAGCAGATCAAGCTCAAACAAAACCCTGTCCATCTCCGCTGCCTGCGGATGAGATGCCGAGATATGAGGTTTTTTGGTCGAGAGGTTCATGTGCTGCCTGCTCCTGGTGCTGCAAGTTGTTGAAGTACTCCATTCCTGTTTATCTATCGGTTCGCTCTGGCAAAATCTTTAACGGCAAAATTCAAATATGTATGAGCAAAATCGATGCCAGAACAGCTACCTGCGGCAAATCGCCAATATTATGGCGAAAAATTCCACGGTATATTCGGCAACCAGCAGCAATCATACAGTTTTCCTGTATTACTGCCGTTTTCCGGGCAGGACAGGGACAATCTGTCGGCACACCATTATCCGCCAATTTTTTGACTCGGCAGCGGGCCAACCCGCCGCCATCCTGCCGTCCCGGCACACCGTCGGGATTCCTGGGCCGCTGCCGGAAAAAACCGCTTCCCTTCGCGCTGCGGCTGCGGTATGAGGTCTCAGTACCCCAACCCATCCCGCAACCCTTCAGATCCCCCCAATGGACCTCGAACAGCAGATAGCGCAGCTCCTCATCACCGGTTTCAAGGGCGACCGCCTGCTGCCGGACAGCACCCTGGCCGCCGACCTTCGCGACAGGCGGCTGGGCGGCGTGATCCTCTTTGACCGCCTGCTGGCCCTGCAACTCCCGGACAACAACATCCGCTCGGCCCTGCAGACCGCCAGGCTGTGCGCCGATCTGCAGGAGTGCGCCGGCGAAGACCTCCTCATCGCCGTCGACCAGGAAGGCGGCATGGTCAGCAGATTCAAGGCGGAACGCGGCTTCCCGGTCACCACCAGCGCCGCTCGCCTCGGCCGCTCTCCCCTGACAGCCGAAACCGAATCAGCCGCCGAACAGACCGCGGGGATGCTTGCCGCAATGGGCATCAACCTCAACCTGGCGCCGGTGGTCGATCTCGACCTCGAACCGGACAACCCGATCATCGGCCGGTATCAGCGCAGTTTCTCCGCAGACCCCGCCGTCGTCTACCGGCACGCCGGAGCGTGGATCGACGCCCACCGGCGACTGGGCGTCCTCTGCTGCCTGAAGCATTTCCCGGGCCATGGCAGCGCCACTGCAGATTCCCACCTCGGCTTTGTCGACATCAGCGACAGCTGGCGGGAGGACGAACTGCTCCCTTACCGGCGCCTGATAGCCAGCGGCCAGACGGATCTGGTCATGATCGGCCACCTGTTCAACCGCCATCTCGACCCGCAGCTGCCGGCGACCCTTTCCCTGGCGATCATCGACGGCCTGCTGCGCCGCAACCTCGGGTACACCGGGCCAGTCATCACCGATGATCTGCAGATGCGGGCCATCACTGACCGTTACGGCCTGGTGGAAGCCTGTATCATGGCATTGACAGCAGGCGCCGACAGCATCATTATTGGTAATAACCTCGAGTATGATCCAGGGATCGTCGCCACGCTGGTTGCGGGAATCATGCAGGCAGTCCGGCGGGGCAGGCTCAGCATGCAACGGATCGACGAGGCCTGGCGGCGGATCCGAAAACTGAAACACAGCATCGCAAGGAAGACACCATGAGAATGGATGACAAACCCACCCACTCGATCGTCGTCGGCTACCTTCTGTGGCTGATCGGCTTTCTCGGGGCGCATCGCTTCTACTACGGCAGACAGATTTCCGGAACCATCTATTTCTTCACCCTCGGTCTGCTGCTTATCGGCTGGATCGTCGACCTGTTCCTGATCCCGAAGATGAACCGGGAAGCCGACATCCGCTTCAACGACGGCGCCATCGACTTCAACGTTGCCTGGCTGCTCCTCGCCTTTGTCGGGGTGCTTGGCATCCACAGGATGTACATGGGAAAATGGTTGACCGGCCTGCTCTACCTCTGCACCGGCGGGCTGTTTCTGGTGGGATACATCTACGACCTGTGGACGCTGAACGACCAGATCAGCCTGATCAACGGCAGCAGGCGGCTTGAAGACGGCAGATAGGCCGCAGATAGGGAGCGCTCTCAGAGAAGCGAGTCAGGCGGGTCTTTGCTGATCAGACCGTGGACTGCCGACGACAGCTCGCGCAGCGCGAAAGGTTTCGTGCAGTACTGGCTGACCCCGGCGCGAACCGCGGACTCTCTGGAAAACTGCTCTGAAAAACCAGTGAACAGAAGTACCGGCAGCTCCGAACGAATGGCCTTGACCCTGGCGCTCAACTCGATACCGGTCAATTCGGGCATGGTCAGGTC
>CAYYWK010000608.1:0-2341 GCA_964475345.1 uncultured Desulfobulbus sp. | reverse complement strand
CCCTTTTTCCGGCGCCACCGGCTGAACCGAAAGCGAGCCTCCACCACTTTCCCCGACGGATACGACAGCAGGATAGCACACCATGCCAGAACCGGTCTACCTCGACTACAACGGCACCACTCCCCACGCCCCCGAGGTCATCGAGGCGATGCGCCCCTTCCTCGAGCGGGAATTCGGCAACCCTTCCAGTTCCCACTGGTACGGCATCCGCCCGAAACAGGCGGTGGAAACCGCAAGGCGGCAGGTGGCCGGTCTGCTGGGCTGCCATGCCGACGAGGTGATCTTCACCAGCGGCGGCACCGAATCCAACAATCAGGCCTTGAAGAGCTTTGCGGGCTCCCGCTACGCCAGGGGCAATCACATCATCACCACCGCCATCGAGCATCCGGCGGTTCTCGAGGTGTGTCGGGCGCTGCAGCGCTACGGTTTCGAGATCACGATCCTGCCGGTGGACGGTGACGGCCTGCTCGACCCGCAGTCCGTTGCAGAGGCCCTGACACCGAAAACCATCATGGTCTCGGTGATGCACGCCAACAACGAGGTCGGCACCATCCAGCCCGTGACCGAGATCGCCGGACTGATCAATGGAAAGGGCATCCTGCTGCACAGCGACGCCGCCCAGTCGACGGGCAAGATAGCCACCCGCGTCGATGATCTGGGCGTCGACCTGCTGACCGTCGCCGGTCACAAGCTGTATGCGCCGAAGGGGATCGGAGCGCTGTACATCCGCCGGGGCACCGGCTGCGAGATATTCTGCCATGGCGCCGGCCAGGAGAGGGGCCTGCGCGCCGGCACCGAAAACGTGCCGGGGATCGTCGGTCTGGGCCGTGCCTGCCAGCTGGCGGCGGAGAACCTGGCAGAGGAAGGCCTCCATCTGCAGGCGATGCGGGACCGTCTGGAACAGGGCCTGCTGGCGGCCCTGCCCGACATCCGGATAAACGGCCACAGGCAGCGTCGGCTGCCCAACACCTGCAGCGTCTCGTTCCTGGGACTTGAGGCCAACCGCATCCTCGAGGAAATCGGCCTCTTTGTTGCGGCTTCGGCCGGGGCCGCCTGCCATGCCGACCACCTCCAGATCTCGCATGTCCTCCAGGCAATGGAGCTTGAACCTGAATGGGCGAAGGGGACCCTGCGCTTCACCACCGGACGGATGACCGACGTCGACGCTATCGACCGCGCCCTGCAGACGATCATCCCGGCTGTCAGGAAGCTCAGGAACTCCTGAGGACAACATTTTTACTGAATCGCTGCAGGGAGTTGTTGACCGGCAGCGCCAAGTATGTCAGCCTGCCTTTGCAGTTGCCGCCGGCACGATTGAACGGCGCCGGCAGAGCAGCGACACCAGAAGAGAACACACATGGAGGTACGGCAGCAACCAGCCCTAAACCGGCTTTGAGCAAGATCGGCGGATCATATTTTTGCGGCAGCTGTTTCAGGATGGAACCATTGTACATTCGTTCGGCAAGAGCAACCCATTGGAAAGGAGAACCGTATGCACCTCACCACGCCCCGCCTCACCCTCTCTGCACTGATCTCCACCTCCCTTACCCTCTCCCTTGCCCTGCCCGCGGCACAGGCGGCCGACCCGGCCGGCGAGGGGGCTCTTTCCATCGTCGCCTGGCCCGGCTACATCGAGCGCGGCGAAACCGACAAGGCCTACGACTGGGTCAGCGAGTTCGAGGCGGCCACCGGCTGCAAGGTCACAGTCAAGACCGCCGGCACCTCGGATGAAATGGTCTCCCTGATGAACCAGGGCAGCTACGACCTGGTCACCGCCTCCGGCGACGCCTCGCTGCGGCTCGTTGCCGGCAAGAAGGTCCAGCCCATCGACATCGCCCGCATCCCCAGCTGGAACCGGCTCGACGAACGGTTGCAGAACGCCCCCTGGCACACTGTCGACGGCGTCCACTACGGCGTCCCCTTTGTCTGGGGGCCAAATGTGCTGATGTACAACACCACCGTCTTCCCGACTCCGCCCACCTCCTGGGCGGTGGTCTTCGAGCCGCAGAACCTGCCGGACGGCAAGGCCAACAAAGGCCGGGTGCAGGCCTACGACGGGGCCATCTACATGGCCGACGCCGCGCTGTACCTGATGGCGACCAAACCCGAGCTCGGCATCAAGGATCCCTACGAACTGAACGAGGCACAGTACCAGGCGGTCCTCGCCCTGCTGCGGCAGCAGCAGCCGATGATCCATCGCTACTGGCATGACTACAACGTGCAGATGTCCGATTTCAAGAACGAGGGCGTGGTTGCCTCCGGGGCCTGGCCCTTCCAGGTCAACATGCTGCAGGCCGAAAAACAGCCGATTGCCTCCGTCGTGCCCCAGGAAGGGGCCACC
>CAYYWK010000607.1:0-2345 GCA_964475345.1 uncultured Desulfobulbus sp. | reverse complement strand
GATCCGGATGCCCTCGCCGGAGCCATGGCTGTCAAGAAGCTGCTCCGCTACCGGGTCAAGAATGTCGTGATCGCCCACCCCAACGAGATCCGACGACTCAACAATGTTGCCATGGTCGAACGGCTGCGGATTCCGCTGGAACGTCTGAGCAATATCAAGCTGAACGATTTCGCCAAGAAGGTGATGGTCGACTCCCAGCCGAACCATCTGCCGTGTTTTGAAAAGATCGATTTTGACATCATCATCGATCACCACCCTCCGACCAGTAAATGGGAATCCGTCCGCTTCGTCGATATCCGCGCCGATTACGGGGCAACTTCGACGATGATGGTGGAATACCTCCGTGCAGCGGATTTGAAACCTTCGGTTTCGCTGGCCACGGCGCTGTTCTATGCCATCAAGGTCGACACCCAGAACTTCGAGAAGAAATCACTGCTGGCCGATGGCATTGCCTTCCGCTATCTCTTCAATATCGCCAACCGGGACCTGGTCCGCAAATTTGAGCTCACTGATCTCCGACGTTCAGAACTCCGCTATTTCAACCTTGCCCTGCAGGAGCTGAAATATTCAAAACGTCGCTACTATACCCATCTCGGAAAGGTGCGCAGTCCGGACGTGCTGGTCATAATTGCTGATTTCTTCAACCATGTTGGTGAGATCGACTGGGTCTTCGTCTCAGGTATTCATGGTGAGCGCCTGATCGTCATCTTTCGCTGTGACGGCTACCGCAAGAGTGCAGGCAAACTGGCCACCAGGATCTTCAGTTCGATTGGCTCAGCAGGGGGCCACAAGGAAGCAGCGCGGGCTGAGGTACCACTGAAGAACCTTGCCATGGGCGACAAGCCGTTCAATTCGGACAGCCTCAAACGCCTGATCAGCAGCCATATCTGAAATGAATCATCCTGTGACGGACGCGGTTATGCGGTCGGATTGACACCGGCAGGCCCCGGTTCTGGAGTATCCGGCCCCGGAGCCTGTCTGAAGAGCACAAGCGGGGGAATGAATGCTGAAACCGACGACACTTGCCATGATCCTGGCGGGAGGCCGGGTCGATGAGTTGAATGTGCTGACGTACTACCGGCCGAAGTCGGCGCTGCCTTTCGGGGGATTCGGCCGGGTCATCGATTTTGCCCTCAGCAACCTGATGAATTCAGGTATTGAAAGGGTCGCCATCCTCAGTCAGTACCGTAGCTATTCCCTGATCAACCATATCGGCACTGGTGCCGCCTGGGACATGCTCGGCCGCAATCGCGGCATCTCCATCCTCCCTCCCTACATAGGATCCGACAAGAAGGATTGGTACCGCGGCTCGGCTGATGCGGTATTCAGGAACCTTGATTTCGTTCAGTACTATGATCCCGAGCAGGTCCTGATTCTTTCCGGGGACCACATCTACAAGATGGACTACCAGCATATGATCTCCTACCACCGGGAAAAGCAAGCCGACCTGACCGTCGGCGTTATCCGGGTCGGGCGCGAGAAGGCCCACCGGTTCGGTGTTGCCGCCATCGACGACGAGGATGGCGAACGGGGAGGGAAGGTCACCGGTTACTGGGAAAAGCCCTTGGAGCCGCAGGCCGACTGGGCCTCGCTGACGGTGCTGTGCTTCAGGCCGGAGGTGATGTACCGCCTGTTGGATGAAAACCAGAGCGATTCTTCTTTCGAATTCGGACGGGATATCATCCCGAGACTGATGAAAGCCGGTGGCCGCATTTACGGCTATAAGTTCTGTGGCTACTGGGGGTATACCAGGACCATCGATGAGTACTGGCAGTCGAACATGGATCTTCTTGGCGAAAAACCGCAGATCGACATGGAGAAATGGGGATTGCGCACCAACCTCGACCACCGCGGTATCCGCGATTTTCAGCCGGTGGTCATCGGGGATGGGGCGACTGTTCACGACAGCCTGGTGTACAATGGCTGCGTGATCGAGGGAGAGGTCCGGCGGTCGATCATCTTTCCAGGCGTCATTGTGGAGAAAGGCGCGGTCGTCGAGGATTCGGTCCTCTTCTTCAATAACCGGATCGGTCGCAACTGCCGGATGAGCCGGGTTGTCGCCGATGTCAACAACACTTTCGGCGAGAGTGTGGTCGTCGGCTGCGAATCAGAGGAGCAGTCCAGACAGATCACGGTGATCGGCTGGAACAACCTCGTCCCCGACCAGGTGGTCATTGGAGAAGGCGCAACAGTTTATCCACTGCTGCGGAACGGGCAGTGGAAGAAGGTGGTTGCCGCTGGAGAGGTGCTGCGATGATTGCGGTGAAGGAAGCCCTGGTCCTGCTGCTGGCCGGCGGTGTCGGCAGCAGGCTCAACATCCTGGTTCAGAACCGGGCCAAACCGGC
>CAYYWK010000606.1:0-2350 GCA_964475345.1 uncultured Desulfobulbus sp. | reverse complement strand
CGCATGACGAAGTCGACGAGGCGGCCGCAGGCAAGCCGGACAGACACAGCATCAAGCAGGAAAAAGTTATGATTTCAATGAATTTGGTGCGGTTCATGGGGGCCTCGCAGCATCACGGGAATACGCTCAACAACAAGCATATACCACAATGTAATACCTGCGCAGCCTTCTTGCCGTCTTTTTCTCAAATAACTGACGGAAAATTACCTTTGGACACTTTGCGGACAGCACCGGCAGGAAAGATGTCCACGCCGGTGCTGGATGAAGAAGTCGCGAAAATGAGAGATTCCCGGCGTCGGGAGACGGCAGGCCCTATAGGTCGCCCTGTTTTTTCTTTTCCGAGGTGCGCCGGATCAGGTAATAGCCTCCCGCCAGGGCAATGATCACCGCGGCAATGCCCAGCAGGATGTCTCCGGTGAACTCCTGCACGTCGAGAACGATCACCTTCCGGGCAATGGCGATCAGGGCAACGGCGATGACGATCGTGACGTGCTCGGTGCTCCGATCCACGTAGGTTCTGATGATCGTCTCGAGCAGTTCGATACCGATCAGCACCAGCATGAACAGGCCGAAGATCTCGATCAGTTCGTCGATCTCGAGCAGAAACAGCGGCGGCGTGACGATATCCTTGGCGATGATCCAGCCCAGCTCGATCGTCGCAAGGAAGAGGACAATCGCCATCATCACTACGAGTGCGAAAATAAGCGTCTTCTCGAATTTTTTGATCAACTCAATCATCTTTCCTCTCTTTCAGCACACATTCCGGCAAGCATCCGGGGTCGCTGGTCATACCCGTTTATCGGGATTTCTCTCTTCCACTCATCTCACCATCGAAATGAAGTGGATACTCTCCAGGGTGTCAGGGCAGTCTGCCATCATCGGCGTCGCCTGCAAGACAAACTGCCAGGAGCAGCCGGCGGCATATATCAAACTCCGGCAACTCATCTCTGCCATTTTCCTTCTTGCTGCCGCCCCGCTTCCGTCTCAGTGGTGACGGCCCCGGTTCCGCCACGCAGATGCAGCATGGCGCGGGCAATGAGGTGCGCGCTGACCGGGGCGGTGATCAGCAGAAAGACAGCAACCAGAAGCTCATGCAGGCTGAGCCCCTTTTCCTGGCTGCTGAAATGGAGCATAGAGGCGATGAGGATGCCGCCGACCCCGAGGGTGGTAGCCTTGGTGGGCCCGTGCAGGCGCATGAAGAGATCGGGCAGCCGGGCCAGGCCAATGGAGCCGATCAACGCGAAAATGCCTCCGACGACCAGGAAAAAGGATATGAGCAGATCGAGCATGGCGGTTTCTCCTTATTCGATGATATCGCCGCGCAACAGGTACTTGCAGAGGGCGACGGTGCCGACGAAACCCATCAGAGCGATGAGCAGCGCCGCCTCGAAATAGACGTCGAGATCCTGGTGGATGCCGATGAGCACGAGCAGGGCGACCGTGTTGATGTACATGGTATCCAGGGCGAGGATGCGGTCCGGCAGGGAGGGGCCGCGCAGCAGTCGCCAGAAGTTGAGAAGAAGGGCAATGGCGATGCAGACGAACGCAATGGTCATGGCGATGTTGAGCATTCGAAAATCTCCTGCAGGGGCCGTTCATAACGGCTTTTGAGCTGAGCGACGGTCTTTTCGGGATCCCCGACATCGAGGGCGTGGATCAGCAGCCAACGCCGGTCGGTGCTGATATCGGCCGAGACCGTACCCGGCGTCAGGGAGATGGTGCTCGACAGCACGACGATGGCGAAATCGTCGCGCAGGTCGAGTGGCAGGCGGATGAAGGCCGGTCGCAGCCTCGCGGTCGGGCCGAGGATCAGGCGTGCCACGATCAGGTTGGCCACGGTGATATCCCAGAGCAGCACCAGGATGTAGATCAGGATCTTCAGTGGTCGGCGCAGGCGGGGGCGATCCGGCCAGAAGCGCGCGGTGAACAGCGGCAGGGCCAGGGCGATCGCCATGCCGAGCAGGATCTGCCCCGGCGCCACGGAATTGGCGAGAAGGAGCCAGACCACCCACAGGCTCAGGCTGAGCAGGGGCTGGGGCAGCCAGCGCTTCATCGGTTTTCCTCCCCACCGAGTACGGCCCTGACGGTGTACTGGGGACGCAGCAGTTGAATGGCGGTGGCCTCCGCATAGCGGGTGACCGGCGCAGCCGAAATCGTCAATGCAACAGTCATCGCCAGCAGCAACACGATCGGTGCCACCGTTCTCAGGGGAAAAGCGGCCGTTGCAAACGGTTCTCCCTCCGTTCTCCAGAACAGGTGGCTGCCGGCCCTGCCCAGGGCCACCAGAACAGCCAGACTGCCAGCCAGCACCATGCCCCACAACCAGACCGCCTGCCCCGGCGGTGCGGCC
>CAYYWK010000605.1:0-2363 GCA_964475345.1 uncultured Desulfobulbus sp. | reverse complement strand
ATCATGGACAAGCTTGGCATGGAGGAGGATGAGCCGATAGAGCACAGCATGGTCAGTCGGGCCATCGAGAACGCCCAGCGCAAGGTCGAGGGGCATCATTTCGACATCCGCAAGCACCTCCTCGAGTACGATGACGTGATGAACAAGCAGCGCGAGGTCATCTACCGGCAGCGTCGCGAGGTCCTCGAAAATGACGATATCGCCGGGGTGATCCAGGACATGGTTGTCGAACTGCTTGATGAAGTCGTCGCAGAATTCGCCCAGGAGCGTGTTGATTCGGAAAACTGGGACTGGCAGGGACTTGCCGACCGAGTCGGGGAAATGTTCAATTTCCCGTTGGTCTGGCCGGAGGATGAGCGCCGCGAGTTGCAGGTCGACGGGCTGCGCCAGCGGCTGAGTGAGATGGTGCAGCAGGCATACCAGGCCCAGGAGGAACGCAACGGCGCCGAGACCCAGCGGCAGCTCGAGAAGCTGCTGCTGCTGCAGATGGTCGACACCCACTGGAAGGAGCATCTGCTGTCCATGGACCACCTCAAGGAAGGTATCGGACTGCGCGGATACGGTCAGAAAAACCCTTTGAACGAGTACAAGCGGGAGGCCTTCCAGCTGTTCTCGGGGGTGATCCACACCATCAAGTCGCAGACCGTCACCAACCTGATGCGAGTGAGGGTCATCGATCCGGAAGAAGTCGAGCACCTCGAGGAGGAGCGGCGGCGCAAGCAGGCGGAGGAGCAGGAGCGACTGCTGAGCATGCACCTGGCGGAAGGCGAGGAGGTTGGTCAGCAACCGGTGCGGCGGGAGGGGGACAAGATCGGCCGCAATGCCGACTGCCCCTGCGGCTCGGGCAAGAAATACAAGAAGTGCTGCGGCCGTTTCAAATAGCCAATGAGATTCACAGGAACCAAAAAGGCCGATGCCTCGGGCGCATCGGCCATTTTTTGTTGCGGCACGCGGTGGTTCAGCCGCGGAGCTCTTTGGGCTGCATCAGGTTCTCCTCCATATGGCGGAGTTCGTTGATGCCGGAAATGACGATCTCCGGATCAGGCGTCAACTCGTCTCCCGGCAGCTTGTCCTTGTACTCCATGTTGCTGAGGACGAACTTCATGCAGTTGAGGCGGGCCTGCTTCTTGTTGTCGGAGCGAATGATGGTCCAGGGGGCGATGGTGCGGTTGGTCTCGGAGAGCATCTGGAACTTGCGGATGGAGTACTGATCCCAGTATTTCTGAGCCAGGTTGTCGATGGGCGACAGCTTGTACTGCTTCAGGACGTCGGTCTTGCGGCTTTCGAAACGCTCCTTCTGCACCGCCTTCGATACCGAAAAATAGAACTTGAAGAGCTTGATGCCGTTTTTCACGAGCATCTCTTCGAACATCGGCACATCCTTGAGGAAACGTTTGTTCTGTTCGTCGGTGCAGAACCCCATGACTGGTTCGACCATCGCCCGGTTGTACCAGCTGCGGTCAAAGAGGACGATCTCACCGCCGCATGGCAGGTGGGTGATATAGCGCTGGAAGTACCACTGGGTCATTTCCGTTTCGTTGGGTTTGGCCAGGGCCACCACCCTGGCGCTGCGCGGGTTGAGGTGTTCGGTGAAGCGCTTGATGGTGCCTCCCTTGCCGGCTGCGTCGCGGCCTTCGAAGATGGCCAGCACCCTCTCGCCATTCTCCTTCATCGAGAACTGCAGTTTCATCAATTCGATCTGCAGCTTCTTCAGTTCCTGCTCATACTGGATCTGACTCCTGCTGACCCACACGGCGACCTTGTCCTCACCTTTCTTGCTGCTAACGTTCCTGGAAGCGGTTCCTTCGGCGAGTCGGATCAGATCGGTTGTGCTGTCCTGTTTTTTGCTTTTTTTGGCCATAGTGGCGGTTCCCTTGGTCTGAAGTGGTTGGCGGCCTCAAAAGGGTTCTTGGCGCGTCACGGTATACGGCAGGTGTGTCCTAGGTTAGCAGGAAATCGCTCGAAAAGGCAATGATTCAGTTGAGTTTTCGGCCTTCCCGGTACATTCTGACGTAGATTTCCGGCAGCCGGCGGTCGGTTATGGCCCGGACCACGGCCTCGATATCATAGGCAATGCGGAAATGCTCGACGGAAACGCTGTCCGCGATCCGGAGTACGGCGCAGCTGACCCGCGGGTCGCCGTCGAACATCCGGCCGGCGGAACCGGGGTTGACGAAATGGACCCCGCCGATCCGCTTGTGATAAGGGCTGTGGGAATGGCCGGTGACAACGATGGGGTTTGTGCAGTCGGCGGCAAGTTCTTCGAATCGCCTGTCGGGGGTATCGCTGAACAGGAACTCATGCGGTTCCGCCGGACTGCCATGGAACAGTCCGATCGTGTTTGCCGCCAGTTCGCCAGGGAT
>CAYYWK010000604.1:0-2375 GCA_964475345.1 uncultured Desulfobulbus sp. | reverse complement strand
GCAGCAGTTGCCCGAGCGCAGTCTGCCGCTGCAGCGGATCCTGCTGGCGTATCGCCATAGCCAGTGCTTTGCGCGTGCCGACGAATATGGCCAGGCTGCGGGCGCGGGTCAGCCCGGTATAGATCAGGTTGCGGTAGAGCATCTTGAAGTGCTGGTTCAGCACCGGGATGATCACCGTGTTGAACTCGCTGCCCTGGGATTTATGGATGGTAATGGCGTAGGCGAGATCAAGCTCGACGATATCGTCCCGCTGGTAGGTCACCTGCCGGTTATCGGGAAAAAAACAGACCGTGCACGTCAGATCTTCGTTGTCGATGGCCTCCACCCTGCCGATATCACCGTTGAAGACCGCGAGATCATAATTATTGCGACGGTGGATGACCCTGTCGCCAACGCGAAAGATCCGCTCTCCCACCTGCAGTTCAGGGTACCCCTCGCGAGGCGGGTTGACAACCCGCTGAATGACTGCATTGACGTTGGCGGTTCCGAGGGTGCCGCGGACCATCGGGCAGAGGATCTGCATCTCGCCACCGCCGCTCTGGTATTTCGGGATCCACTCCCGATAGAGGCGGACCAGCGTTTCGAGGGCCGTGAGGCCGTAATGCAGCGTCGACCAGGGATGGATCCTGGCCAGCACCGCTTTCAGTTCCTCAACAGGCCCGGCTGCCCGCCGCAGTTTCTCCAGATCGACATGGCGGAATTTGGCAGGTATGGCGAAATCCTGGTCGGCAGCCGAGGTGACTGCCTCGGCCGTCCTGAACTGGAAGGGACTGCAGCCGCTCGAAAGGCCCTCGAGCTGGGGAATCTGCCAGTTGAAGGTCCGCTTGGCGCGGACGATGAACTCGAGCTGTTCGCGGGTTGCCTCGTCGGAATCAAGGAACAGGCAGTCCGTGCCATCCTGCCATGCAGCCGGGCTCTTGAACGGCGAGGAGATTGCCGGGATCTCGCCTCTGTTGATCTGGTGAGCATAGCGGATGATCAGCGATTCGCTGGCCTGCCGGAAAATCCGTGTCAGCCTGAACACCGGGATGGCAGCGGAAACGATGATGTCACGCAGGACGTTGCCTGCCCCCACCGACGGCAGCTGGTCGGCGTCACCGATCAGCAGAAGCTGACAACTGTTTGGAACCGCCTGCAGCAGCGCGGCGGTCAGGCTGATATCGAGCATCGAACATTCATCGACGATGACGAAATCAGCCGACAGGGGATTTTCCCCGTTACGCTGAAACCCGCCGTTCTGCCACTCAAGAAGTCGGTGGATGGTCTTGGCCTCCCGGCCGATGACTTCACCCATCCTCTGCGCCGCCCGGCCGGTCGGAGCCGCCAGCAGGACATTGCGGCGCATGGCCTCCAGCAGGCGAACGATCACCAGGGTGGTGGTGGTTTTACCGCAACCGGGACCACCGGTCAGCACCGAACAGCGCTGCGCGACAATCTGTTCCACGGCCAGCGCCTGTTCTTCGCTGAGCGATATCGCCCTGCTGCTGCAATACTCGTCGATCCAGGCGGCTGCCCGCTGCCGGTCGATTTGCACAGTTCCCATCAGGCTTTTCAGCCTGGTCGCCACCGCCTCCTCTTCATAATAGAGCGATTTTGAATAATAACAAATTACTGCATCACCAATACCGCTGATCAGGTTCCTGACCCGGAGGTGGTTTTCGGCTTGCATCTGCTCAAGAATCGAGTCAAGACGATCGCTGCAGTCCATATCCAGCAACTGCCGTATCTCTACGTCAATCTGAGCGGCGGTCAGGAAGCAGTGCCCCTTCTCGCGGGCTGCTGCCAGGACATGCTTGACCGCGGCCACGAGCCGCTGCCGGCTGTCCCTGGCCAGGCCGATGCTCAGCGCCACCTTGTCTGCGGAAAAGAAGCCGATTCCATAGAAATCGTTGGCCAGACGGTATGGATCGGCGAGGACCATCTCGATTGCCCGTTCACCGTACTTCTTGTAGATCCGCACCGCAAACAGGGTCGAGATGCCGTGTCCCTGCAGGAAGGTCATGACCTCCCTGACCATCCGGTGTTCCTGCCAGGCCTCTTCTATCACCGCCAGCTTCTTGGCGGCAATTCCCTGTACCTCACGCAGCCGGGAAATGCCGTTTTCAAAAACTTCCAGTGTTTCGTTGCCAAAATGGCGAACGATTCTTCTCGCAGTCGCCGGACCGACCCCCTTGATCAAACCGGAACCCAGGTATTTTTCGAGCGCGGCCGCCGTCGCCGGTTTCCTCTCGATCGCCTCATCCGCCCGAAACTGTCTGCCGAATTGCGGATGGACAGTCCAGGCGCCGTGGAATTCCATCGTCGCCCCGGCAAAGACCTTGGTCTGGTGGACCGTTACCGTCACCTGTTCCTGCATGTTGTCGAAGGGACTGACC
>CAYYWK010000603.1:0-2380 GCA_964475345.1 uncultured Desulfobulbus sp. | reverse complement strand
CCTCGGCATCCACGCGCTTGGAGATGGCGCGGATGCTGGCGAGCGTCAGCTCCTCGTCGTTGAGGGTGAAGATCTTCAGCGTCACCGAGGCCGGGAACTCGCTGCCGTCGGCCCGGCAGAACGACCAGCGGAAAAACTGCTGCTCGCCGCCGCGGGCGCTGGCGATGATCGCGGCCAGGCTGTCCGGGCTGCGCGAGCCATCCTGCTGGTAGGCGGGGGAGAGGTCGAGGACCTTTTTCTGGAGCAGTTCCTCGCGAGGCAGGCCGAAGATCTCCTCCGCCTTGTGGTTGCACTCGCTGAGGCGGCCTTCCCTGCCGATCAGGATCGCGTCGTTGGCGGCGTCGAACAGGGTCTGGTAGTAGGTCTCGACCTCCTTGCGTTTGGTGATGTTCCACTCGATATCCTTCCGGATGCCGGTCATCTCCACTTCATGCCGCTGCACCGCCGAGCTGAAGCGGCGGCTGAAGGCGAAGAGGATCAGGCCGCTGCCGCCGACGCCCACCAGGGTGACCAGCGCCACCAAGCCGAGCACCCGCAGCACGATCTCCATCGCGAAGACCATGGTCGTCTTGCGGGTCAGCGAGTAGGCCTCGGCGTGGGGCACGGTGATGCACAGGAACCAGTCGGAATTGGCGATCAGCCGGTAGGAGAGGATATTCTTCTGGCCGTCCCCGGACGGGTAGGTGATGGTCCCGACGGTGCCGTCGCTGAGAACCCCGAGTTTGCCGGCGAGACCCGGCTCGATGGTCTCGAGGCCGGCCCGCATGATGAAGCTGGTGTTGGGGTGGACCAGGATGGTGCCGCTGCGCTCGACGATGAAGGCATAGCCGCTGCCGCCGACCTTGAGCTTGAGCAGGTTCTCCATCAGGCTGTCGAGGACGGTGTCCGCCCCCATCACCCCGCGGAACTCCCCTTTGTAGATGAGCGGCTTGACCAGCGCGATGACCAGTTTGTTGGTGACCAGGTCGATATAGGGAGTCGTGAAACTGGTGTCCCCCACCTCCATCCCTCGCCGGTACCACGGCCGCAGGCGCGGGTCGTAGCCGGGTGGCGGCAGCCAGTCGGCGCCGTCGATCAGCACCCCGCCGGTCGTGCCGATATAGACGTCGGTGAAGTTGCCGGCCTTCATCGCCATCTTCAGCGCCCCCATGGTCTGCGGGTTCCGGCCGGGGTTGTCGAGGGGAACCGAGGCGGCGGCGGCATCGAGGATCTTCATCTGCTGGCTCAGCCACAGCTCGACGATGCTGGTCACCTTGACGGCGAGATCGGCCTGCTGGTCGGCGATGGTCTTCTCGACGATGTGGCCGGCGATCCGGTAGTTGATCGCCACCGCCACCAGCACCACCGCCGACAGGACCGACATGTAGATGATCGTCTTCCTGATCTTGATATGCATGCCTCCTTATTGCAATCCGCAGGCCAGAAGCGTCCCGGCGGCCAGCCATCGCCAGGTCGGGGGGAGAGCCAGGTCCAGGGGCGGCCGGCAGCGCCGTGCCTCTACAGGCTCCCCGCCATCTTCGCCGCCAGGAGCCGCAGGCAGTCGGCAGGTTGCGCCAGGGCCGCAGGAAGTGCGGCAATCCCGGGGACGATCGCCCCGACCCGAAAAGCTCCCAAGGGAAAATGGCCGCCACAGTCTTCAGCCACCCCCGCCAGGCACAGACACGGCCTGCCGAGCCCCTCAGCCAGCGCCGCAACCTGTCCCACTCCCTTGCCCATCAAACTCTGCCGGTCGAAGGCCCCCTCGGCGGTGATCACCAGGTCGCTCGTGCCGATCCGCTCTGCGAGCCGGCTCAGGTCAATGAAGAGATCGCCGCCGGACTGGAAACCGCCGCCGCAGAAGACCATCAGGCCAAACCCCAGGCCACCTGCCGCCCCCGCCCCCGGCAGCGGCGAGCAGTCCTCGCCGATGCGATCGCAGGCAACGGCGGCAAGGCGGGCCAGGCAGGCCTCGGCCTTTTCGATATCCTCCCCCCGCAGCCCCTTCTGCGGGCCGTACACCCGGCTGGCGCCCTCAGGGCCGAGCAGCGGGTTGGCGACATCGACGGCGACCACCAGTTCCCGGCAGAGCCGACTGTCAGCAGGAGGGATGATGCGTTCCAGCTCCGTCAACCCGGTCCAGGCCGGGATATCCGTTCCCCGAATGTCGACGAAGCGCCAGCCCAGCGACCTGGCCATGCCGAAACCGCCGTCGTTGGTGGCGCTGCCGCCGATGCCCACCAGGCAGCGGCGCGCCCCGGCATCCCGGGCCGCCTGCAGGATGGCCCCCAGGCCAAAGGTGTCGAGCTGAAAAGGGTGGAAACCGCCCGGCGGCAGCACCGCCAAGCCATTGGTCTGCGCCGCCTCGATGACGGCAGTTGCACCGCCCTGGTCGAACCACCAT
>CAYYWK010000602.1:0-2386 GCA_964475345.1 uncultured Desulfobulbus sp. | reverse complement strand
GGGGGACGCGGATGCCGACGGTTTTCTGTTTTGTCAGCATGATCTTCGGCACCAGCTTGGTTCCCGGCAGGACAAAGGTATAGGGCCCCGGCAGGCATTTCTTCAGCAGCCGGTACGCGGTATTGGAGACGTGCGCGTATTCGCTGATGTGCCTCAGGTCTGAACACATGAAGGAGAACGGTTTGTTCTCCGGGCGACCGGTGATCTGCTGGACCCGCCGGATTGCTTTCGGATCGAAGATGTCGCAGCCGATTCCGTAGCCGGTGTCGGTCGGCGAGACGATCACCGCCCCGCTTTTGAGTTTTTCAACCACCTGCTGTATCAGCCGCAGCTGCGGGTTTTCCGGATTGATTTCAACAAGCATTTCCTGTCCTGTGAAGCTGAGGAATCATACACGGTGCGTCGGTTGCCATTTCCATCAGTGTCCGGCAGCGGGGATTGCGGCGACCTTGCGAAAGAGTTTGAGATTTCGTTGAAGTATGCTTTACTTGTAATGCCTTCACAGAGGGTGCGGGATCTGCCTGATCGTCAAACGATGCGGCTGGCGCCCGGGCATCCGCTACCTTCATTTCCGAAAAGGAGGGTCTATGTTACCAGATACGATTGAAACGGCACTTACTTTTGATGATCTGCTGCTGCTGCCTTCGGCATCCGAGGTCCTGCCGACGGAAGTGTCGCTGGCGACCCAGCTCACCGACACCATCAGGCTCAACACCCCCTTGGTCAGTTCGGCAATGGACACCGTCACCGAACACCGCACGGCGATAGCGATGGCGCGGGAGGGCGGAATCGGCATCATCCACAAGAATATGACCATTGAGCAGCAGGTGCTTGAGGTTGAGCGGGTCAAGAAATCCGAGTCCGGGATGATCATCGACCCGATCACAGTCCGCCAGGATCAGTCGGTGGCCGAGGTCCAGGAGATCATGAGCACCTACAAGATCTCCGGTCTGCCGGTCCTGCACGAGGGGCGCCTGGTCGGCATCGTCACCAACCGTGATCTCCGGTTCGTCTCCGACAACGACCTGCGGGTTTCCGACGTGATGACCAGCAAAAAACTGGTGACCGCCAAGGTCGGTATCGATCTTGAGCATTCAAAGGCGCTTCTCCACGAGCACCGCATCGAAAAACTGCTGGTGGTGGACGACAGCGGCCAACTCAAGGGGCTCATCACCATCAAGGACCTGGAAAAGATCAAGAAATACCCGCTGGCCGCCAAGGACGAATTCGGGCGGCTGATCGTCGGCGCGGCCCTCGGGGTCGGGGCCAGCATCGAGGCCCATGCGGAGCGGCTGGTCAGGGCCGGCGTGGACGTCGTCGCCATCGATTCGGCGCACGGCCATTCGCGGGGCGTGGTGCAGGCGGTGGAGATGGTGCGGGCGGCCTTCCCGAAGCTGCCGATTATAGCCGGCAATATCGCCACCGGCGAGGCCACTGCAGCCCTGATCAGGGCCGGGGCGAATGCGGTCAAAGTGGGGGTGGGCCCGGGTTCGATCTGCACCACCAGAATCGTCGCCGGTGTCGGGGTCCCGCAGATGACGGCCATCCAGAGTTGTGTCCGTGAAGCGATGCAGCACGGGATTCCAGTCATTGCCGATGGCGGCATCAAGCACTCCGGCGACCTGACCAAGGCAATCGGCGCAGGCGCTCACTCGGTGATGATCGGCAGCCTCTTTGCAGGCACCGACGAGACTCCCGGCGAGACCTTTCTCTATCAGGGACGGACCTACAAGAGCTACCGGGGCATGGGTTCGCTCGGCGCGATGTCTCAGGGGTCCTCGGATCGCTACTTCCAATCGGAAATCACCGCCACCTCGAAAGTGGTGCCCGAGGGCATCGAGGGGAAGGTGCCGTATCGCGGCTCGATCATCAGCGTCATCTACCAGCTCCTCGGCGGGTTGCGTTCCGGAATGGGCTATGTCGGGGCGGCGACAATCGCCGATCTGCAGAAGAAGGCCAAGTTCGTCCGCATCTCTCCCGCCGGCCTGCGCGAATCGCATGTTCACGACGTAATCATCACCAAGGAAGCGCCGAATTACCGGACAGCCTGATATCCATCAACCAAACGAGCAAGTCATGGACATGCACAGCGAGAAGATCATCATCCTCGATTTCGGTTCCCAGACGACCCAGCTGATCGCCCGGCGGATCAGGGAGCAGAAAGTCTACAGCGAGATCCATCCCTTTTCGATCCCGCTAGCCAAAATCAGAGAGATGCGGCCGAGCGGCATCGTCCTCTCTGGTGGCCCCTGCTCGGTCTATGACAGCGATGCGCCGCATTCCGACCCTGCCCTCTTCGAGATGGGGATTCCGGTCCTCGGTATCTGCTACGGTGCCCAGCTGATGATCCAGCAGATGGGCGGGCGGGTCGAGAAGGCCGAAAAAC
>CAYYWK010000601.1:0-2387 GCA_964475345.1 uncultured Desulfobulbus sp. | reverse complement strand
CATAGTTGCGATGCTTGCCTTGCGTGAGGCTCAGGACCTGCTTCTTGTCGAGCCCCCGGCCAGGGACGAGAGTGACAATGACCGAGGCGGTGGCGCTGCTCTGCTGGTCCTTGAACAGCCGTTTCTCTGGCAGGGCAAGATGCACCCGGGTCGATTCGACAGGTTCCAGGGTGGTGATGGTCCGGGCCAGTTCGCCCTGGAGCGCCCTGGTGTGATTGACCTTCTGGACGTAGTCGGTCAGTGCGAAGCTCTGCTGGTCGAAGATCTCGAAACCGACTCCGCCGCCCGATGGCAGACCGTTGGCGGCGAGGTCAAGCCTGGTCTCGTAGAGCCGGTCGGCCGGTATCCAGATATTGCGTCCGCCGTTTTTGAGCTGGTAGGGTATCCGCTGGGTCTTCAGCCAGGTGACGACGGAGGAGGCGTCAGCCTCCTCGAGGTTGGCGTAGAGCAGCTGATAATCTGCGGTGCGGGCCTGGATGATGAGTACCGCAAAGAGACCGAGAGTGACCGCCACCACAGCGCCCATTGCTATCTTGCGGGAAAGTGGAAGTTCCTTCAGGATGGTGGTCAGGCTCTTTCTGCCTGCTGCTGCGGTCTGTGCTGCCTGTTCTGCAGGGAGGGGACTTTCGACTGCCATGACGGATTACCTGTATGTGAGCGTTCTGGAGTGCTGCATCTCTGCGTGTGTGATGAAATCCATCTGAGAACCGTCAGATCTGCATCCGCATGATTTCTTCGTAGGCCGTCAGGGCCTTGTTACGCATCTGTACCAGCATCCTCAGCGAAATTTCGGCCTCCTCGACGGCGATCATCACCTCATGCAGGTGTCTGGCCTCGCCGCTTTCGAATTTCTGTATGGCCGCCTCGCCATCGCTCTGTTTCTGGCTGACCTGGGCGAGAGTCGATGAGAGGATGCTGCCGAACCCGGCGGCCGCCTTGGCAACGGGGCCGGTGTCTGGCGTCCGTAATGGCAGCGGTGTTGAGGAACCGATGGCGCCTATTGTTTCCATGACAAATTACCTCCCTATCTCCACGGCTTTGAGGGCCATCCTCTTTGCTGATTTGATGGTGGTGACGTTGGCCTGGTAAGCCCGGGTCGCCGACATCATGTCCACGGTCTCCTCGAGGGCGCTGATGTTGGGCATCTCCACATAGCCATCTGCGGCGGCATCAGGATGGGATGGATTGTACACCTTGCGGGGCGGATCCTGATCCTCGAGAATCTGTGTCACTTCGACCCCTTGAACGGAATCCCTGATGTTGCTTTCCAGTTGTTCCTGAAACGACACTGGCCGACTTTCGAAATACACCGATTTTTTCTTGTAGGGGCCGCCCTCGGGCGTCGAGGTGGTCTCGATGTTGGCGAGATTGGAGCTGATGGTGTTCAGCCGGATGCTGTTGGCCTTCAGCGCCGAGGCACTGACTTTGAATGTTGTCAGGATGTCCATGATGTCTCCTTGGATGAAAGCGGACGCAGGGGTGAATCTATGCCCCGACGCAACTATTCGCCGGCTATGACGAATTTCATCAGCGTCAGCTTCTTTTTCAACAGCTGGGCCGAAGTCTCGTAAAGCAGCTCGTTTTCAGTCAGGGCCAGCATCTCTTCTTCGACGCTGACGCCGTTTTCGTCGCCTATTCCTGTCCGGTCGGGCTCCCTGAGCAGCATGCCGGTCACCGTCTCGACGCTGTTCAGGCCAAGCGGGATATGGCCAGGATGCGTCGTGGCCAACGTGGTTGCCGTGCCTTTGATGGCGCTGCTCAGCGCCGCTTCGAAACGGAAGCGGGCAGGGGCGTATCCCGGTGTTTCTGCATTTGCAATATTCGAGCCTATAACTTTCTGATTTTCAGCGCGAAGATCGAGGGACTTGCTGAGCAGTCGCATGTTGGCATCGAAAGGACTCAGTGGGTTCATGGCCTCTCTCCCGTATGATCAGTGCCTTCCGGCGTTACACCTTGAGAATCGTTCATGGCTATTCCAGCTTTTTGCGGAGGCGTTCCGTCGATTCGAGGTACTCGATCTCTTTTGTCGCGTAACTTTGCCAGAGCCCGCTCTTTCCCTTTTCGACAATCTGCCTCAAGAATTTTAATGCTTCTTCGGTACGGCCATTGGCCAGCTCGATCCGGGCAAGGCGATACAGCACCTGATCTGCATGGGGGCCGTCCTTCCGGAGGGTTTGAAAGATCGGCCCAGCCTCGTTTTCTTTGCCGGTTTGGAACAGGCTTTCCGCTTTGAAAAACCTGATCTCGGGTGGCATCTGGTTGTCTTCTGTGCCAAGTCGCCCGATCAACTCCAGGGTCTGTAGGTAATCAGCCTGATGGAAAGCCAGGGTTGCCGCCAGAGAGACGATGCTGCCGTCTTCCGGCAAGGGCGTGGGCAGCAGGGCCCG
>CAYYWK010000600.1:1310-2391 GCA_964475345.1 uncultured Desulfobulbus sp. | reverse complement strand
CAGCGTCACCCTGCTGTGGAGCGGCCCGGATGGAGACATTGGCACCGCCGCAGACAACGTCACCTTCACGACCACAACCGCCGCCGATGGTGGCTACCTGTTCACCGGCCTGCCGGTCTTTGGAGTGGACGATCGCTATCGCGTCACGGTGACTCCCGATATTTCCTTCCCCAACCAGACCTTCGATAGCGACGGTCTGGCGACGGCCAATCAATCAACCCTTGATCTCGCCCAGAACACCAGCAACCTTCTCCAGGATTTCGGCTACCGCGGCACGACAACCGCCACAGCCCAGCTCGGTGATTTCGTCTGGGAGGATATCAACGGCAACGGTCGCCAGGATGCCGGCGAGCCTGGTATCGGCGGCGTGACGGTGAGGCTCTTCTTTGCAGGCGCTGATGGCCTGTTCCAGTCAGCAGAGTTGGCCACTCCCTTGCTGACGACTGTCTCCGCCGCAGACGGCAGCTACCTGTTCGACAGCCTGGCGGCCGGAACCTACAGGCTACATTTCGGTACAAGTGACGGCACGACGACCTTTGCCCGCACTGTGCAGGATTCATCGGTGGCAACCGATCTTACTGACAGCGATGCCGATCCCGGCACAGGTTTCACCGGTGACTACCTCCTGTCTTCAGGCGGCAGCGACACCACGGTGGATCAAGGCCTGTACCGGCCGGCCGGTGTTGGCGACCGGGTCTATTTTGACTACGACGGCGATGGGGTGCAGGATGCGGGCGAACCGGGCATCCCCGGTATTCCCGTCGAAATCATCTGGTTCGGTCCTGACGGGGTCCCCGGCGGAACAGACGATCAGACCTTCAGCACCACCACCGGGGCTAACGGCATCTGGGCTGTCAACGGTCTGCCGCCAGGCAATTACCAGGTCACCGTGACCCCCTCTGCAGGCAGCGGCCTGGCTCTGACCGACAGCCTTGACGACGGTCTCCTGAATGCGGTCAACCCCGTGCAGTTCAATGTCACCTACGCTGTGGACCGCAGCGATCTGGATTTCGGCCTGCGCGGCACCGGTTCCATCGGCGACCAGCTGTGGATCGACGGCAACCGCAACGGCGTTGTCGAT
>CAYYWK010000600.1:0-1300 GCA_964475345.1 uncultured Desulfobulbus sp. | reverse complement strand
CCTCGCACTGCATGTGCTCCAGCTTGGCGGGGAAATCGTGCTGACGGTCTTCGGCCTCGCACTCCTGCTTCTGGTCGACGGCACCCGCAACGGCGTTGTCGATGGCGGCGAGACCGGCATCCCCGGCGTGCAGCTGACCATCGGCATCGACCTCAACGGTGACGGCAGCCCCGATTTCACCACGACCACCAGCACCGACGGGGCGGGTCTGTACCTCTTCCCGAACCTGCCGGCCGGCCTTCACACCATCACCGTCAACCCGGCCACCCTGCCGCCGGGCCTGCAGCAGGTCTACGATCCCGATGGCGACATGGACAACCTGACGGTGGTCAACCTCGGGGCCGGGGAAAATGCCCGCTATGCCGACTTCGGCTATGCGAAACCGCTGGTCCAGCCGCCTGACCCCAGACCGCCGGTACTTCCGCCGCAGCCGATACCGCCATCTCCACCACCCGATTTCCTTGCCGACCCCTTCTTCATGGACCGGGTCTACGGCCACCGGCAGACCGATCTCGAGGCCTTCCTCGATGGACCTTCGCTCTTTGCGCGACGGACGGATATCTACCAGGAGCCTGCACTGGCGGTCTCCCCGATCTACAGCGGCCATGCCGAACCCGGCACCACCATCACCCTCAACCTTTACGACCACCAGGGCCATCTCGTCGGCTACCAGACGGTCATGGCCGATACCGCCGGCAACTGGCTGGCCAACTTCAGCGGCATCCTGCTGAACGAACTGCCGCATCTCATCGAGATAGACCAGACCATGGCGAGCTACAACAACAGCACGGCCGGCGGTTTCAACATGCGCACCTATTTCACCCCGTCGTTCGGAGCGGCGCCGTTCACCAGGACCGCCATCTCAATCGATTCGATCTTCGCCTCGCTGCCCGGGACTGTGCTCGACTCGCTCGATCAGCACACCCCATCCCCGCTGCGCCTCGGCTGGGACGATTTCTACGGCTATGAATTCTTTGTCCCTTCAACCAACCCTGCAGAAAACCATCTCTAACCGGAGGATTCCCTATTCAATGAAACGTACGCTTCCAATCCTCGCGCTGGGCTGCCTGTTCAGTTTCACCCTGCTCTGCCGTCCGGCCCCTGCCGTCGACAAAGAGATCATGGACACCGATATCAGGTATGAAGATCTCAAGGACCACCTGCTGCAGCGCTACACCCCGATCGTCGAGAAACTGGCGTCCGGCGAAGAAGCCAGCATCAGGTCGCTGACCTCTTCCTCCCCGGCGAAGGTACCTGCAACTGGAGAGGAAGAGGTCAGCGACCTGATGCTGGCTTCTTC
>CAYYWK010000599.1:0-2392 GCA_964475345.1 uncultured Desulfobulbus sp. | reverse complement strand
AACTTGACCGCGGCGTCGGCATCCCCTGGAAGGGCAATTATTCATCCTGGCTGGAGCAAAAGGAAAAACGCCTGGCCCTGGAAGAGAAAAAGGAAAGCGACCGGCGCAAAACACTGCAGCGCGAACTTGAATGGATCAGGATGTCGCCGAAAGGCAGGCGCAGCAAGTCGAAAGCCCGCATCAGTTCCTATGAGCAGCTGATGTCGCAGGAAAGCGAGAAACTTGCCAGGGAACTGGAGATCTTCATACCGCCCGGTCCCCGTCTCGGCAAGGTGGTCATCGAGGCGGAGCATGTCAGCAAAAGCTTCGGCGAGCGACTGCTTTTCGACAATATGCATTTCTCGCTGCCGCCTGGCGGGATAGTCGGAGTGATCGGCCCAAATGGTGCTGGCAAAACCACGCTGTTCAAGATGATCACCGGCCAGGACACTCCGGACAACGGTACCATCCGTCTTGGTGAGACCGTCAAGCTGTCTTATGTCGACCAGAGCCGCGAGTCGCTTGACCCTGAACAGACCATCTGGCAGGCGATCGCCGACAACCAGGAGACCATCTGGCTCGGGACCAGGGAGGTGAACAGCAGGGCGTATGTTGGCAAGTTCAATTTTTCAGGCTCAGATCAGCAGAAAAAGGTCGGATTACTCTCGGGAGGTCAGCGCAACAGGGTTCACCTGGCGAAAATGCTGAAAGAAGGTGGCAACGTTCTGCTCTTGGATGAACCGACCAATGACCTCGACGTCAACACCCTACGGGCGCTGGAAGAGGCCCTTGAGAATTTTGGCGGATGCGCCGTGGTCATCAGCCACGACCGCTGGTTCCTCGACAGGATCGCTACCCACATTCTGGCCTTTGAGGGAGATTCTCAGGTTGTCTGGTTTGAGGGGAATTACTCCGACTATGAGAAGGATCGCAAAGCCCGCTTGGGCACCGAAGCCGACCAGCCGCATCGCATCCGTTACCGGCAGATGACAAGGGCCTGACCTCAGCCTGGACGAGCCGGCATGACGGATGGAACTCAGAGCTTTTTCATTTCCACGAGAAGTTCTTCGAGATCCGGGAACCGCTCCGCGACGGCGTCTATCTTCCCTTCCTTGCCGTCTTTTTCAAGTATCATGGCCAGTTCCCTGATAGCCTCGATACCCAGGCTCGCCGCCGCACCCTTGATGGAATGCGCGGCGCTGGCTATCTGCCCACCGTCCCTTCTGGAGATTCCTGCACGGATCAGCGCGCAGTCATTTGTGCAGGAATCCTTGAAGATGCTGATCAGTTCCTGCAATAGTTCGGCGTCATCCGCCGTCTGTTCCAAGGCGAACGCCTTATTCCACCGCAAACTAGCCATTCCATTCACCCTTTGACCAACGTGTGTCTATCCCTCGCCGTCTCTCGACAGACAGCCTTCATTGAGCAGATGCTATCATTTTCTGCCATCTGAAACAAATGTAATCGGTTGATTTCCGTAGAATCATTTTTGAAACCGGCAGGTATCGGTGCGAAAATGATGATTCTCCAGATTGACTGCTCCGGCGCGGACAAGATGCAATCTGCCGTCGACAGTCGAAACGATTGTCGAACATCGTGACTCCTGTGAAATGCCGCCATCGAGCACGAAATCGAGCGTTTCTCCGAACTGCGCGCGGATTTCAGCGGCAGAGCAGGCGGGTGGCTGACCCGAGAGGTTGGCGCTGGTGGCGGTGATCGCCCTGCCGAAGGCCTGGATCAGCTGTTGGGCCAGCGGATGTGGAGAAATGCGCACCCCGACAGTGCCAGTACCGCCGGTCAGCAGCGGGGAAAGCTCCTGTCTGGCTGGGAATATGAGCGTCAGCGGACCCGGCCAGTATTTCCCGATCAGCGGCAGGTAAATCTCAGGTATCCGAACAACCAGTGTCTCAAGCAGAGACAGGTCGTTGATCAGCAGCAGAACAGGTTTATTGAAAGACCGGTTTTTTACCAGGAAAAGTCTTTGCAAAGCCTGCTCATTGAACGGATCAACCGCGAGGCCGTAACATGTTTCGGTGGGAAAAGCCACCACCCCTGCCCCGGCCAGCACCCTGGCGGCCCTGTCGATTGCATCTGCTTGAGGCAACACCATGTTTCAGAGGAAAAGCCTCCCGGCCTTTTCTTCAACCTCCCTCTCCATCTCGCAGCGAAACTCACCAAGGCGGGCAGCCAGATCAGAGTCGTGAAGCGCGAGGATTCTCGTTGCCAGCACCGCCGCATTCTTTGCCCCTGCCTTCCCGATGGCCATAGTGGCAACAGGAATTCCCGGGGGCATCTGGACAGTCGCAAGAAGTGCATCCATGCCCTGCAAAGGCGATGCATCCAATGGCACGCCGATAACCGGCAAATCAGTATGGGAGGAAAGTACACCGGCAAGATGCGCTGCCATTCCGGC
>CAYYWK010000598.1:0-2394 GCA_964475345.1 uncultured Desulfobulbus sp. | reverse complement strand
TTCTACCTTCCCCAGAGACCGCGGCAAACTACTGGATCTCTTCAACCATGTCAAGTGGATATTTTGACCACGTCAAAAAATAACTTGCCCGCTAAATGCTCTGTGGTTAAGTAGACGCTGTTATCCGAAACATATTGAATTTGATCAAAGTCCACCGTATTTATGGAGACTCAGTCTTTATTCCATAAAGGATGCCATGGCCATTAACTCATTCCTTCTGCGCAGTCTGCCCAAGGTGGACGAATCCATCAAAGACCTCGAGCCTTACCTGCCTGAGGGGGCACCGCATGCAGTTATCAAATCTGCTGTTCAGGAGTGCATAGAACGGCAGCGAATCAGGTTTCTCGAAGGCAGGGATACAACCGAGATTTCGCCAGAGCAGTGGCGGCAAGCGTTTCTCTCAGAGTTCGGCAGGAGGACTCGGGCAAATTTTCGCCGGGTGATCAACGGAACTGGTGTGGTCATCCACACCAACCTCGGCAGGTCGTTGCTGTCGAAGAAGGCAGCTGATGCGCTGGTCCAGGCCGGCGCCTATTATTCCAACCTCGAGTTTGACCTGGAAACCGGTAAAAGAGGCAGCCGTTACAGTCTTGTTGAAAAAATCATCTGTGATCTGACAGGAGCCGAGGCGGCACTGGTCGTCAACAACAATGCCGCGGCTGTTCTGCTGGTCCTCGACACGCTTGCCAAAGGCACCGAGGTTGTCGTTTCCCGGGGGCAGCTCGTCGAGATCGGCGGGTCTTTCCGGATTCCCGAGGTCATGGCAAAGAGTGGCGCTCTTCTTGTAGAGGTTGGTGCCACCAACAGAACGCATTTATTCGACTATGAACGTGCCATCACCCCTGCAACCTCGCTTTTGCTCAAGGTCCACACCTCAAACTTCCGGATTATCGGTTTTACCTCGGAAGTGTCCGCGGCGGACATGGTTGATCTGGCCCGCCGGCATAATCTGCTGGTGATGGAGGATCTCGGCAGTGGCAGCCTGATCGATCTGTCGCAATTCGGATTGTCCAGAGAACCGACGGTCCAGGAAATCGTCAAGGAGGGTGTTGACGTCGTCACCTTCAGCGGCGACAAACTGCTGGGAGGGCCACAGGCCGGCATCGTCGTCGGCAGAAAGGAGGTCATCGACCAGGTCAAGAAAAATCCGTTGAATCGTGCGCTCAGAATAGACAAATTCACCCTGTCCTCTCTTGAGATGATCCTGCGGGATTATTACGACACAGAAAAGGCAGTGCAGAATATCCCGACCCTCAACATGCTGACGCTGTCTCCGGCAAAGGTCAAGAAACGCGCGCTGGCGCTGCTTCGCCGTGTCGGCAGAAAGATCGCCAACCGATGCGTTCTTTCCCTCGTCTCAACGGTGTCGAGGGTCGGTGGCGGGGCCATGCCTGAATTCAGCATTCCCAGCTGGGCGGTGGCCCTGGAGCCCTTCGAGACCGGGGTGAACAGCCTCGAAAGGGAATTCCGCGGGTTGCCGGTGCCGCTGATCGGCCGGATTGAGGAAGAACGGTTTCTGATCGATATGCGCACCATCCAGGAGCAGGAAATCGCCATGGTTGCCGACATTCTTATTGGGTATTTCCGTAAGGGTATGACTGCATGACGGCATGTTTTCCTGTTACTGTCAGCAAGCCGGCAGTCCAAGCCAGAGATTTTCGCCGTTTTCAGGGTGAGTATGCGAGAATTCTCGCCGAAAAGATCCCCACCGCCGGCACAGTCACTTTTTATGCCGACAAACAGCAGTTGCTTGAGCATCTTCCTGATGCTGCGAGAGAAAAGGCTTGTGCGCTGTTTGCGGAGCCGGCTGTGGCACAGCAACCGGTCAAGATCAGCCGGGACGGGCTGCTGTTCCCCTTTCTCACCGCGGAAGGGCAGGTGGTGGCAGCCTTCGCGCCGTTTCTCGACCCACTGGTGGTTAAGCGGGCAGCCGGAGATTGGCTTGTCGAGGTGCAGCAGTCGGCATTCAGGGAATACCTTGCCTTCAAGCAAGCCAGGACGGATGTGGAGACCGGTCTCTGCAACCTGGTCAACCTGTACGGCCTGCTCAACGCCTCCCCGGAGCCGGAGACCGCCGTCCGGCTGGTGCTTGTTCAACTTCCCCCGCGCAACAGATCTCCGCGGGATGCCTTTCATCACGCCAAAAAAGCGGCCTATGCGTTGCAGCGCCTCGTCGAACGGGGGTTCCTGCACCACCTCGGTCAATGCGTGTTTGCCGTTTTCCTGCAGGAATCATCAGATTCTTCCGCAGATCATTTTGACTCAAAACTCGTCGATACGTTGAAAAGGGAAGGCTTCTATCGCGTCCATATCGGTTCGAGCAGCTCGCCGCCCGAGGCTGCCGGTGTTGAGACAGGTGACGACGGGAGGCAGCAAATCCTGTCAGAGGCCTGG
>CAYYWK010000597.1:0-2397 GCA_964475345.1 uncultured Desulfobulbus sp. | reverse complement strand
TGCAACAATACTGCATATCCTTTCCTTGCTCTTGCATATATCCTTCGCCATCTCCAGCAAGGCAGGAATCGCGAGCGGGGTTTTGAATGCGGCACATTGGATCCTCCGCTTCCCCTCCTCCATCATTTTTGCCAGCTTCAACTCCTCTTCATGGCTAAGTAGCGTCAATGAGCCCATTTCACGAAGATAGATATTCATCGGGTCTATTGAATGACCCCCATCCTTGCCACTCCCCCGCGAAGTCCTGCGACGGTCGCCCTTCCTGCGTCCAGCAATGGGAGCATGCTCCTCGTCGACCGCCCTCCTTTCCTCAGGGTATTCTTCCGGGAGTTCAACCGGGATGGCCTCATCGTCAGCCTTGAACATTCCCGTCAGCTCAAAAATTGATGCATCATCGTCATCCAAGGCGAAAAAATCGTCTTCCACGTCAAACTGATCCGCATCATCATACTCTCGTTCATCAGATGCCATGCATTCTCTCCCCGCACTATCCTCACCCTGCTCCACAGCCGCCGCAGATCCTTCTGATCAACCACGGCCTCCCCTACGGGTGCATACCTATAAAAAATATCTTTTAATTCAACAACATTGTCAAATGTGTAAGGGAATATGACGAATTGTCAAGTTTTTTCGATGCACCGACTAACAATACTTTTCCATAGCCCATTACATTCTTGAGGATTAACCATCCACATCCTGCAATTGACGATCAATCTCCTGTTTCTCCTTGACCAGAAGCTGCAGGGCGTCGCGGTTTCCTCGCTCTTGCTCATCAAGAATTTTTTGCTGCAATTTAAAAGATTTTTGCTGAAGGACCTGTCGTTGAACCCAATCAAGCAATTCTTTCAACTCTTCTTCGGGGGCAGCTGCGTCCATCCCGGCAGTTTGCCGGGATGCATTCTGCAGAATATCCACCGCCAGCCCTCTTTCATCACCATCAGGCAACACGGAAAGCAGTTCTTCAGGTTCAATCTGGCCTCTTTCAGCCAGTATCGACTCCATCTGGAGGAAGAGAATTTCACCAATCGTCCCTTGAAGGTACTCCCGAAGATGAGCACCGACCAGTTTCGGGAAATATACAGGATGAAGCATCATGAAACTGACGATATGGCGCTGTGCGGCCGACAACGCCATATCCTTCCCAGATCCGGCATTGCCAGTTCCAACCGCTGGCATCTTTTTGCGGGGTCCCTCCGTCTCCTCCCCCGGCTTCAGCCAGAAGGATTCCAGCAGGCCCGCCTGGAACCCCAATTTCTCGCTGAAATGCGCCAGAACAACCGATCGCTGGAGCGGCGACGAAGCAGCCTCGACCAGTGGTTTCAGTTCCTGGACGATTTTCATCTTGCCATCAAGACCCAGGCCATGCTCCTTGATCAGGTTATCGAGTATGAATTCAGGCAGGGGGTGGGCATTGGCGATTATTTCACGCAGTGCCTCGACTCCCTCTTGACGGACGAATGTATCAGGGTCATGTCCGGGCGGCAGCAGGGCCACCTTGCCGGTCATCTGTTCTGCGAACACGAGAGGGACAGCCCGCATCGCCGCCTTCATTCCAGCAGAATCGCCGTCAAAAAGAAATACCACTTCTTCGGCAAAACGATGCAAGAGGCGCAACTGTTCCCGGGTAAGCGCAGTACCAAGAGGAGCCACGACATTGTCGACACCGCTTTCCACCAACGCAACCATATCGAAATTGCCCTCAACAATTACTGCCTGGCGGAGACGGCGGATGACGTCGCCCTGCTGGTAGAGCCCGAGCAGGGAGCGACTTTTGTTAAACACAGGGCTCTCCGGTGAATTCATATACTTCGGCTGACCGTCGCCAAGTATCCGGCCGCCGAACCCGATAACCCGTCCCTGGGTATCAAGAATCGGGAAAAGGACCCTGTCGCGAAAACGGTCATACAAACCTCTGCCATCTTTTTTCACCAACAGCCCCAGTTCCTCTGCAACCTGCCTCTCCTCCAGACTCAATTGCCGGGTAATGAACTCCCAGCCGACATTCTCAGGTGACGGGGCGTACCCGATCCTGAACCTTTCCCAGGCCGCGGCGCCGATTTCCCTGTTCTGCAAATACCTTCGCGCCACAGTTCCCTGCGTATCAAGAAGACATTTCCTGTAGATGTCAGCACACTTTTCGTTGACCGCAAACATCGCCTGCCGTTTTCGCGCCTGTCTTTCCTCTATCTCGGATCGTGGTTTCTCAGGCAGGTCGATCTGATATCGACGGGCAAGATCCTTTAATGCAGAGGGGAAATCAAGATGATGGTACTTCATCAAAAAGGAGAAAACGTCTCCTGATTCTCCACAGCCGAAACAGTGAAAAAACTGTTGCCCTGGATGAACGGTGAACGATGGTGTCTTTTCTCCATGAAAGGGGCACAGGCCAAGAAATCG
>CAYYWK010000596.1:0-2400 GCA_964475345.1 uncultured Desulfobulbus sp. | reverse complement strand
CGCCGGGCCGAATCCGTGTACCAGGCCCTGATCGATATTTCCAGCGCGGTCAGCACCGCCTCCGATCTCGACGAACTGTTCCGGGAGATGCACCGCACCCTCGGCAGGGTCATCGATGTCAGCAACTTCTACATCGGCATTCTCGACGCCGGCACCGGCACCATTTCCTTTCCGTTCTTTCAGGACGAGAAGGACAGCTTCTTCGACCCCATTTACCCGTATTTCGAGAACCACTCGCTGAGCGGCGAGGTCATCCACAATCGCAGGCCTCTGCTGCTGCGAGCTGGCGAACTGGTGCGGCGGGCTGAAGATGGCCGCATCGTCGGAACCACGCCACTGATCTGGATGGGCGTACCGCTGGTGGTGCAGGGCGAGGTGATCGGCCTGATGGCGGTGCAGAGTTACAGCAATCCCGACCGGTTCGATGCCGATGACCTCGAGATTCTGACCCTTATATCGCACCAGATCGCCATCGCCATCGAGCGCAAGCGGGCCGAGGATGCACTGCGGTTGAGCGAGGAAAAATTCAGGGGGTTCGTCGAGGGGACCGACGACCTGGTAGTGCAGATGGACCGGGAGGGCCGCATCTCCTATTGCAACCATGCGGCAGCGAGAATCATCGGCACCTCCCCGCAGGAATGCGCCGGCAGTTCCATCTTCGACTTCATTCACTCTGGGGATGTCGACGGTTTTGTCGATATCTTCATGCAGATTCTGTCACGTCCCGGGACACACCTCTGCGTGGAGAACCGCCTGGTCAACCGGCGTACAGGCGAGGCCATCTCCCTGCACTGGACTGTCAGCGGCCAGTACGATGGTCGCGGCCAGTCCATAGTCGTCAACGGCATCGCCCGCGACCTGACCAGCCGGCTGGTCGCCGAGGAGGAGCGGCTGAAGGCCCAGAAACTTGAGTCGATCGGCGTCCTTTCCGGAGGAATTGCCCATGATTTCAATAATCTGCTTTCTGTAGTGACAGGAAGCCTCGATCTTTTGCAGGAGTACGGGATGCTGACCGAAAGGGGCCAGGTATACCTCGGCAACGCCCGCCAGGCCTGCCAGCGGGCCGGTGAACTGACGCAGCAGCTCAGCTCGTTTTCGCAGGGCGACCCGCCCAGGCTGGTCGCCTCAAACCTCGGCGAGGTGGTGGCGTTGTGCGTCGAGAAGAGCCAGAAAAGGGCGGCGGTCGGGATCGGCCTTGATATTGCCCCCGATCTCTGGCCGGTCCGCTGCGACGTGTTCCAGATCCGCCATGCGGTCGAAAGCCTGCTGGAAAACGCCATCGAGGCGGTCAGCGGTGGCGGGGAGGTCGCGGTGCGGCTCGGCAACAGCCATCACGAGGCAGCCGCAGCCGCCCTCGGGGAAGGCTTTCCCCTGCATCAGGGGAGGATGGTGCTGCTGGAGATCGCTGACAGCGGCGTCGGCATCCCCAGGGAGATCCGCTCAAGGGTATTCGATCCCTACTTTTCGACAAAGACCCGGGGCAGGCAGAGGGGAATGGGGCTGGGCCTGTCCATGGCCTACGCGATCATCCGCCGGCACCAGGGGGAGATCCGGATCTGGTCGGAGCCGGGAATCGGCACCCGGGTGCAGGTCATGTTTCCGGCGCAGCAGCCGTCCATCTTCCCGGTGTGACAGCCGCTCTTGACCCGTGTCTTCAGCAGGGGAAGCGGCGTGGAGCAGGGCCTGCTCGACCTTCGGCTGGATGCGTTCCAGCAGGTCAGCCCGATGCAGGTAGGGACAGGGCTCGCCGAAGGGGAATTCCCGGCACTGGCGGGGACGGGCCGGGTGCACCGAGCAGCGCCTGACCATCCGGTCGTTGCTGAGGAAGAGGCAGGAGCCGTCCTCACGGGTCTTGAAGGTGTTCCTGCCCTCAATACAGCGCTTGCGGACTTCCCCGTCGCTGATGCCGAAATGCCGCGCCAGCCGGTTGATGTCCTCGGCGGTCACGAACAGGGTGGAGCCCTCGAGACGGTAACAGCAGTAACCAGGGCAGTACTCGCAGGAGGTGCTCTGCGGGGGGGTGCTGGACTGCGGGTGGGGATGGCTCATGATCGGTGTACCGTTGGCGGGGGGCTGGCGTTATGGCCCGGGCCGGCATGGCCGCATGGGCGAAAATTGGTGGTCAGAACTGACAATGCCCCGGCTGCCGCCTGCTGTAAAGGAAAACCAGAGAATTCCCTTGCCCGGCGGGGAGGCATCCGCTAGTTTACAGGAGGTCCACCGACGGGTGTCCCGGACTTTGGAGCGCAGCACATACAGGTAACACGGGGGAACAATGAAGAATCAGCAATGGGGCGTGGTGGCAGCGGCGATCATCGTCTGCGCCGCGATAGTTTTTGCCGCCGGCCGGCTGCAGAAAACCGGCATCACCATCGTCGACAGCAGGCCGCTTGAGCCGGC
>CAYYWK010000595.1:0-2412 GCA_964475345.1 uncultured Desulfobulbus sp. | reverse complement strand
GCGTGTATTGCCTATGGGCCTGGCTGCGAAGAAGCCTGCGTGGCAAAATGCCCGCGCCAGATCTTCCGGATCTACCATGGACCACGGGTAATAGCGCGGAAAGCCGAACAGGGATTGAAGATGGCGGGCTGATACGCTCGACAGCTGTCCCGATGATTGAGACAGAGAAGGGGAGGATGCCGCCAGCCGGCATCCTCCCCTTTTGCTTTACAAAGCGTGGAGATCATCAAGGCACTGGCCGGATTTCTTCCGGTACGCGGAAGAGGAGAGGCCAGTGCGCCGGCTGAAGAGCGTTTTGAAGGAACCGACATCAGAGTACCCCGTTTCCAGGGTAATTTCTGCGAGTGAACGGCGGCTCGTTTCGAGGAGTTGCCGCGCCGCTTCCATGATCAGCTGCTGGAGATTGCACTGCTGGCCGACTGCTGTACCACTGTCAGTGAAATGCTGCACAATATCGCCCTGAACGCCCTTTCCACACGCACGCCTTTGATTTCAGCGGATCAGGCCCTGCAGGGCTGAGCCCAGTCTGCACCAGGTGTATTTTGTGATAAGCCGAGGAAGAGACGATGCGGGGGCCTTTTCGCCTGACCGCCGGCTCTGGAGCATCAGGAAATTTCCGGCCACAATCAGCAATACGCCAAAAACTGCTGGTCTGGTCCAGTGGTAGTGTTCCCAGATCGTGGAGATCGCAAGGGCGACGACGGGAAAGAGCAGCGTCGCATACGCTGCGCGGTCGGCGCCAATCCGGCCTATCAGGGACAGATAGCAGCCAAAGGCAATGATCGAACCGAAGATCGCGAGATACACGAGCGAGAGGATATAGCTGGCGCTGGCTTCAAAAATGAAGGATTTCCCGGTCAGCCAGGCGGCAGCCAGCATCAGCAGAGCGCCGTAGCCCATCCCGATGGCGTTTGATTGCACGATTGGCAGGTGGTTCTTCTGGTTGCGTGCCGAAAGAATGTTGCCCAGAGAAGCGGAAAAGGTCGCAGCGAGACTGAGGAGAACCCCATGGAGGCCTCCCCGGTCGAAGGTGAAGGAGGAGATCTCCGGCAGGAAAACAAGGGCGATGCCGGAAAGCCCGAGGATGCCGCCGGTCAGGACCCTGCGGTCGAGCGGTGATCCGAGGAAGAATGCGCCGTTGACCATGTTCATAAGGAGGACCGAGGAGAAGATAACGGCCGCCAGGCCACTGGTTATGTGCTGTTCGGCCAGGTAGAACAGCAGGTAATTGGCTGAGAAGAGCAAGGCGCCCTGTAACAGCATGTACCCATGTTCGACGAGGGTGAAGCGCATTGGCAGTCGCTTGACGCCGCACCAGAACAGCAGGACGCCGGCGGCCAGGCCGAAGCGGTAGCCGACGGACAGCATCGGGTGGACCGTTCCGAGCTGGAATTTGATGGCGATCCAGGTCGAACCCCAGATAGCGACCGTGGCGATGTAAAAAATGACGTTGCGCATGCTTTCCTTCCTGACGAGAGAATGACCGTCTCTATGACGGGTTCCCGGTGGTTGTGCAGCGAGCCGGGATGGTCTGAAGGTATCCCATCGGGAGGAAAATTACAGATACAGTTTTCCTGATATTTGTAGAGTACAGTTACCCCGTGCTGATCAAGCAGCGGGGACCGCTGACTGCAATCCAGCAGGAAATGCGCTCAGCTGGCGGGTTTACTGGGATTTCGCCTGGTCTTCAAGGGCCTTGTTATGCTCACTCTGCAGGCCGGATGCTGTTTCGGCCTTGTCAAGGGTGGTCTTGATCGCTGCAGCCGCTTCCTTGCCGACCTGCTCGGCCTGGGTGGGAGCTGATTTTTGTTCTTCGGGGTGCGTCTTTTCTTCGGTGCATCCGGAAAGCAGCAGCGTTCCGGCAGTCAAGACGACGAAAAGGGTGCGGGTGATCATGAGGTGTCTCCTTTAAAAAGGTGGTGTTTGCTTGGTGGGCTACCTGCCTGGCGCCCTGTCCGGGGTTTTCCGGTGACAGGAACGATCGCCTGCTGCCGGCTGGTAATGGTCCATCTGGATATGCTGCCGGAAAAATGGCCGGAATTCATCACTGCGGTGGCTGACGTACAGGATGGTACTCACCCTGTCGCGAGCAACCCGATCGAGAAAATCGAGGAGCTTACCGCGATTGTGATCATCGAGGCCCTGGGTCGGTTCATCGAGTATCAGTAACCGGGGAAGCTTGATCAGAGCCCGGGCAATCAGCACCAGACGCTGATTGGCATAGCTGAGGCGGCGGAAAGGTAGCGAGGCTTTTTCATCGAGATTGACCCATTTCAACCATTGCCTGGCCAGCTTCTCCTGGGCGGCAGTTGCCTGCCGGTAGAGTCCGATGCTATCGAACAGTCCGGAGAGCACGACATGGCGGGCGGTCCCGTGGGCGCGGTAATTGCGATGCAGATCGGAGGAAACGAT
>CAYYWK010000594.1:0-2413 GCA_964475345.1 uncultured Desulfobulbus sp. | reverse complement strand
CCCGCTCCTGCTGACCGTACTCTGGCTCCTGCCGCACACCGCCACCGCCCGCGAGGTGACCGACGCCCTCGGCCGCAAGGTCGCGATTCCCGAGACCGTGGAGCGGGTGATCTGCTCCGGTTCAGGCTGCCTGCGCCTGCTCACCTACCTGCAGGCCCAGGACCTGGCCGTTGCCGTCGACGACCTCGAGGGCACTCCCCAGAAATTTGACGCCCGCCCCTATGCGATGGCCAATCCCGGTTTCAAGGGCCTGCCGGTTTTCGGGGAGATGCACGGCAAGGACAATCCCGAGTTGATCGCCCGGCTCAGCCCGCCGCCGCAGGTGATCCTGAAGCTTGTCGAATCGGGCGGAAACAGCGCCGGGCCGGACCCGGACGGCCTCCAGGAAAAGACCGGCATTCCGGTGGTCGCCCTGAAAGAGGGGGATTTCTACTGGCTGAGGCAGGAGCTTTTCGCCACCCTGCGGACCATGGCTGAAGTCATCGGCCGTCAGAAGCGGGCGGAGGAGGTTATTGGCTTTCTCGAAGGGATCGTGGCCGACCTCAAGAAAAGGACACAAGACATCCCGGAGGACCAGCGGCCTTCCGTCTATCTCGGCGGGGTGGCCTTTGCCGGCCAGCACGGCTTCGTCTCGACGGAACCGGCATCCACCACGTTCCTGCTCGCCAATGCCCGCAACGTCGCCCAGGGCGCCGACCCGAAGGTCCGGGGGATGAACAACGCCGACGTCGCCAGAGAGCAGATCATCGGCTGGGACCCGCAGTACATCTTCCTCGATCTCTCGACCCTGCAGCTCGGCGAAGAAGCCGGCGCGCTGCACGAACTGAAGACCGACAAGGAATTCCAGGCCCTGTCCGCAGTCAGGACCGGCCAGGTCTACGGAATCCTTCCCGCCACCTGGTACGGCCAGAACTACGATACCCTGCTGGCCAATGCCTATTTCATCGGCAAGCTGCTCTACCCGGACCGGTTCATTGATATCTCACCAGCCGCCAAGGCAGATGAAATCTACTCCTTCATAGTCGGCCAGGCCGCTTTTGGAGAGCTCAACGCCCAATTCCAGGACCTCGCCTTCCGGAAGGTGCCGCTGCAGTAGCACGGTTCACCGCCAGAGAAGTCGATGCCCGGCGGCTCAGACGGCAGGAGGCTGCCGGCCGGATCCTGCCCGATTCACTCGCTGTGCCGGTTTTTTTTCGGCAGCAGCTTCTGTGCCGCCATGACGACTGCCACCACCAGCGTTCCCGCCGCGATGCCGAACAGGCCATTGCCGACCAACATCGCCAGAGAGGCGGCCATGCCGCCCAGGGGGTGGGTCAGCCCTTCCAGCCAGTGGGCCGCCGCCGGGATGCCGTGCAGCAGGATGCCGCCGCCGACCAGGAACATCGCGGCGGTGCCGGCCACGGAGAGAAAGCGCATCAGCCACGGCGCCGCACGCAGCAGCACCCCGCCGATAAAGGTTGCAGCCGATCCGCCACGGCGCTCAAGCCACGCGCCAAGGTCGTCGAGCTTGATGATGACGGCGACAAAGCCGTAGACGGCCACCGTCATCAGGATGGCCACCGCGGTCAGCACGCCGATCCGGGTCACCAGCGGTTCGGCGGCCACCGTGCCGAGGGCGATGACGATGATCTCCGCCGACAACACGAAATCGGTGCGGATCGCCCCCTTGATCTTTTCCTTCTCCAAGGCAACCATGTCGGTCGCCGGATCAGTCAGCGCGTCGAGCAGCTGCTCCTTCTGCCGGTCCTCCCCGTGCGCGCCGTGCAGCAGGCGGTGCACCAGTTTTTCAGCCCCTTCGAAACAGAGATAGGCCCCGCCCAGCATCAGCAGCGGCGTCACCAGCCACGGGGCGAAGGCACTGATGACCAGCGCCGCCGGTACCAGAATGGCCTTGTTGGCGAACGAGCCCCGGGCTACCGCCCATACCACCGGAATCTCCCGGCTGGCCTGGACACCGGCCACCTGTTGAGCGTTCAGGGCCAGGTCGTCGCCAAGCACGCCGGCGGTCTTCTTGGCCGCCAGCTTGCTGAGCAGCGCAACATCATCGAGGACGGTGGTGATATCGTCCAGCAGGGCCAGCAGACTTCCGGCGGGCATGGGGAGTTTCCTCTCGGTGAAGGTCAGTGTATTTCAAGTGGCACAGGCCGCTGCGGCATCGGGGATGCCACGCAGCACTATAGTCGTCTTTCCGGTGGGAACTCAAACACAAACATCAGGTTCAGGCAGGCATCAACCTGGCCATCGCCGGCACCGATCGTTCGGACGAACACGATACTTCTCCTCGTGAACAGCGGCATAAAACGACTGCACAGCAGTTGATGAAAACTATCGAGCAGAGATGGTAGGCGCTGCCGTCAGTATTGAACCACCCGGTTTCTTGCGTTCCGATCCGACAGCCAATCCCCCGCGGCGG
>CAYYWK010000593.1:0-2417 GCA_964475345.1 uncultured Desulfobulbus sp. | reverse complement strand
CTCGCGCCACCGGATTTGAATTTGTTGATAAAATTACAGGCGGAACAATTCCCAAGGAATTTATCAAGCCTGTAGAAGACGGAATTAGATGGGCCATGGAATCTGGAGTTCTTGCTGGCTATCCAGTGGTCGATATTAGAGTGACCCTGTTTGATGGGAAGTTCCACGAAGTTGATTCGTCGGAAATGGCTTTCAAAATGGCGGGGTTCATGGCCTTCAAAGATGCGTGTAGAAAAGGTAATTCAGTTTTGCTCGAACCTATTATGGATGTCGAAGTAGTCGCGCCCGGTGAGTTCTTGGGTGATGTTTTGGGCGATTTGACCTCAAGACGCGGCAGGATTCTTGGGATGGAAAGCCGACTTGGAGTACAGACTGTTGGAGTTCGAGTACCTTTGGCGCGTATGTTCGGATACGCAACCGACTTGAGAAGCTTAACGCAAGGCCGCGCCACATTTACCATGAGATTTTCACACTACGAACCGGCGCCGCAATCCGTTACGGAAAAGGTTGTCGCACAATTTAAACAATCTGGAGGAGCCCATGGGCAAGGCGAAGTTTGAGCGTACGAAGCCACACGTGAACGTAGGGACGATAGGTCACATCGATCACGGCAAGACGACGTTGACAGCGGCTATAACGCGGACGTTGGCTAAGCGGGGATTGGCCTCGTATGTGCCTTTCGAGGAGATCGACAAGGCGCCCGAGGAGAAAGAGCGCGGCATTACGATAGCTACGGCTCACGTGGAGTATCAGACGGACAAAAGGCATTACGCTCATGTGGATTGTCCGGGACACGCCGATTATATCAAGAACATGATCACCGGCGCGGCTCAGATGGATGGAGCTATTCTTGTTGTGGGCGCAAACGATGGTCCTATGCCTCAGACAAGAGAGCATATATTGCTGGCTCGTCAGGTTGGAGTTCCCTACGTTGTGGTTTTTTTGAACAAAGTCGACATGGTTGACGATCCGGAACTCATAGAGTTGGTTGAGTTGGAATTGAGAGAGCTGTTGAGTTCTTATGATTTTCCGGGAGACGATATACCGATTATCAGAGGCAGCGCGTTAAAGGCTCTGGAAGCCGGCGATCCCAAGCATCCCGACTGCAAGTGCATACTTGAGTTAATGGACGCTATAGACTCTTATATACCTGTGCCTCAAAGAGACGTGGACAAGCCTTTCCTGATGCCGATAGAGGATGTGTTCAGCATTTCCGGACGAGGCACGGTCGTTACCGGCAGGGTCGAGCGTGGTCAGGTGAAGGTTGGAGAAGAAGTCGAGATAGTAGGGATCAAGGACACCCGCAAGACGGTTTGCACTGGTGTTGAGATGTTCCGCAAGGTGCTGGATTCCGGTCAGGCCGGAGACAATGTTGGTCTGCTTCTTCGAGGCATAAAGCGAGAAGATGTTGAGAGGGGCCAGGTAGTGGCGTTACCCGGATCGATTACTCCCCACACCAAGTTCAAGGCCGAGACATACATCCTGGGTAAAGAGGAAGGTGGACGTCATACTCCATTTTTTAACGGATACAGGCCTCAGTTTTACTTCAGGACTACCGACGTGACAGGCATTATAACGCTTCCTGAGGGAGTCGAGATGGTGATGCCCGGTGATAATGTGGCTCTTGAAGCTCATCTTATCACCCCAATCGCTATGGAAAAAGAACTCCGCTTCGCTATCAGGGAAGGTGGAAGAACCGTCGGAGCAGGCGTCGTCTCTGAAGTTATTGAGTAGATTTCTAGGAATAGATGAGGAATTTCCATGGATATGCAAGCGCTGAAAATCAGGATCAGGTTAAAAGCCTACGACCATAAACTCTTGGACCAGTCGGCAGCCGAGATCGTCGACACAGCCTGGAGAACCGGAGCAAAGGTGGCAGGTCCGATACCTCTTCCCACTCGGATACATAAGTACTGCGTTCTGCGCTCGCCACACATAGACAAAAAATCGCGTGAACAATTTGAGATCAGAGTCCACAAGAGATTAATAGACATATTGGAACCAACACAGCAGACACTGGACGCACTGATGAAGTTGGATTTATCCCCAGGAGTGGATGTTGAAATTAAGGCGTGATGTTTCTGATTAAACATTTTCGTCCAGGAGCTTCTAATGGTTAATGGTTTGATAGGTATAAAACTTGGGATGATTCAGATGTTTGATGAAGCCGGTCACTCTTTGGGGGTGTCCGTGGTTCAGGCTGGACCATGCAGGGTTGTTCAGAAAAAGCCCAACTCCAAAGTTCAGCTCGGATACGGTAGCGCCAAGGAGAGTCGGTTGTCCAAGCCGGTCTTAGGCCAATTCAAGAAATCCGGCGTACCCCCCTGTAAAGTCCTCCGGGAGTTCGCTGCCGAAAACGTAGACGAACTGCAGGTCGGACAGGAGATCTCGGTCGGGATCTTTGAGGTCGGCCAGCA
>CAYYWK010000592.1:0-2423 GCA_964475345.1 uncultured Desulfobulbus sp. | reverse complement strand
CTCGATGTACGTGCGCTGGTACGCACGATGCCCCACAGCGCCAAGCTGCAAGGCCTCGCTGCACTCGTCGCTGAATTGCGTCGCCAGCGCCCGGCCGACTGGCGCATTGTGGTGTTCACAGGACGCCGAGAGACCCAAACCACCATCGAGAGCTACCTGCAATCGCAGGGCATCCCAGTCGGCACCATCAACGGCGAATCAGGTGGACGGAATACCGAGACCATCGCGAGGTTCCGCCAAAAGCCCCCGGCACTCCACGTGATCGTCTCGACCGAAGCCGGCTCGGAGGGCGTCAACCTCCAGGCCGCCAATGTGCTCGTCAACTTCGACCTGCCCTGGAATCCGATGATTGTCGAGCAGCGTATCGGCCGCATCCAGCGCCTCTCCTCCGAGCACGCCAGCGTGTCGATCTACAACGTGGTCCTAGCAGGCACCTTCGAGGAATCCATCGTCGGCCGGCTAATGGAGAAGCTGCAAACCATCTCGCACGCGATCGGCGACATCGAGTCTCTCCTCGAAGCATCCGGCATGGCCGATGGTGGGGACAACGGTTACGGCGGATTCGAGGAGCAGATCCGCAAGCTCGTGATCGATTCGCTTTCTGGGAAAGACGTCGTCAAGGCCACAGCACTGGCCCAGCAAAGCATCGCCGCAGCCAAGACCACGCTCGAGGCCGAAGAACGCGCTATAGACGAGATGCTTGGCTCCATGGATGACACCAGGCACAAAGGTCCGCGCAGCCCCTCGCTGCCACCGGTGACCCGCTCCATGGCTGCCCCAGAATTCACGATCGCTGCGCTCGAGAGCTTGGGCGCTCGTGTCACCCTGGGGCCGGACGGGCTTCACACCTGCAGCCTCGAGGGCCAGGAACAGGTCATTTCGACAGCTGACACCAAGCCTCGCGACAGACGGATCGTCCACTATGCCCCGGGCACTCCTGCCTTCGATCGTCTTGTTTCCCGCATCACCCAGAGCGGCACTCACGACGTCCGGGACTCAGACGTTGACACGCTGAATGATGCTCGCGCAATCGTGCAGGCCTGGCTCGACCGCTTCGCCGCCTCACAGAAAAGCCAGCGGGTTGATTCCGTGACTCGCTGCTTCGATGGCACTGCCCTCGTCCTGGCACGCGCAACCGTTGCGCACGATGCCTATGAGCGCCTGGTCGAGATCCCTTGCCGGGCAACCGAGCACCGGCGCAAGTATCGCTCGAAAGGTCTCGGCCCGATCGGCGACATGATCGAGCGAACTTCCGAGGTCGGCCTCGACGAAAGTCGACTGAAGGATGCCTTGCTCCTCGATCCAGGTATTGCGGAGTTCCGCCGCTTTTGCCTTGAGCGTCGGGCTGATGAGGTCGACGCCGCGGACGGAGACGTCCGCAAGGCGAAGAAGCTCAAGGACGATTTCACGCCGCGCCTCGAGGCGACTGTCGTCGGCCTGACCGGCAAGTTCCATCGCGAGCTCGCCCTGCACGTCTCCTACGTGATCGACGGGGCGGCAACCTACGAGAGCGACTTGGTGGTTGCACCCGCAGCTGGTGGGCTGATTGCCATGCCCGAGCTTGGGATCTGCACCGAAACCAAGCGCTCAGTGCCTGTCGATTGCCTCGGACGTTGCCAGATCACCGGCTCGACGGTCCTTCGCCATCTGCTCACCGCATCTGCAATCTCAGGCCGCCTCGCGCTGCCTTCGCGTGTTGTGACCTGCGCTAAGTCCGGACAAATCGTTCTGGAAGATGAGGCGGCCGTCTCGTCCATCACTGGCCTGAGAATTTCACAATCCTTGCTGAGCTCATCGGCGGTGAGTGGCCGTCTCGCAGAGCCGGAGAATTGCACGATATGCGCGTTTACCGGAGGTGCTCTGCTTCCTGATGAGGTCGCGGTCAGTGAGATCTCTGGCAAGGCCTATCGCTCCGACCAACAGTCCCGCTCCGCAGTTAGCGGCAAGCTCGGCCATAGCTCCGAGCTCGTCGCCTGTGCCGAAACTGGGCGGCTCATGGCGCCAGCTGAAGGCGGGCGCTGCGCGGCAACAGGCAAGCTCGTGGACCCAGCTCTGCTGGAGAGCTGCACGGTATCCAACTTGAAGGCCCTCCCGACCGAGCTCGAGCGCAGCGCTGTCTCACGTTGCAAAGCACTGCGTAAGCATTTCGTCACAAGCAGCGTCTCCGGCGCCCGCCTGTTCGATGCCGAAGCCGTGTTCTCCACCGCCGGCGCCGCATGCATGCCCGACGAAGCGCGCCAGTGCGTCTGGAGTGGTGCGACCTTGCATCCCGACGATCTTGTCGTTTGCGGCCTGACAGGCCTCAGGGTTGATAAGCGCTTCACCATCCGCAGGCCGCCAGTCCGCTTGCAGGCCCTCGCCGAACAGCTTGACCGCACCACTCACCCAACCCATGCCACTGACTCCAGGCCTCAAAATGCTGA
>CAYYWK010000591.1:0-2425 GCA_964475345.1 uncultured Desulfobulbus sp. | reverse complement strand
GGTTGTTGATCTCGTGGGCGATCCCCGAGGTGAGGATGCCGAGCGAGGCCATCTTCTCGCTCAGGTGAGCCTGCGCTTTTGTCCGCAGCAGTTCGTCGCGGGATTTTTTCAGGCGGTCGCAGAACAGCAGGAAGGTTTCGCTGACGCTGTCCAGCTCGTCCTTGAAGGCGTGGGGGGCGAGGAAATGCTCCGGGGGTTCGTCGGGAAAGGTATCCATGGCCCGCGACAGGTTGCGGATGCGGTGGACGATCAGCGACTCGAACATCAGGAAGAGCGCAACCGTCACCAGCAGGATGCTGGACAGCCCTATCAGCAGCAGCGAGCGGATGTTCTCGGCCATCAGCTCGCGCGCCCAGTTGATGGGGATGGTGATCGACAGGCCGCCGCGGATGTCGCCCTCGGCGTAGCCGTGGCGGGCGTGGCAGCCCAGGCACGAGGAGGTGACCCGCAGCGGGGCGACGAAGCGCACCACCCGCCCCATCTCGCCGTCCTCATCGACGTCGATGACCTCGCCTGCGCCCCGGGTGAACTGCTCGAGGGCCTCTTTCTCGAAGTCGTTGGGGACATTCTCGGGGTTGATCGGCCTGAGGCTGGTCACCCGGAAGTAGCCGAGCCCGTCGCGTTTGGCGTAGGCGGCCAGTTCCCGGGTGATCATCGCCGGGTTGCGGAGGTGGTAGATATGACCGTCGCTGTCGGAGATGGTCGGCATCTCCAGGTAGGGGTTGGCCTTGACCCCTGCCGTCTCGAGGACGAACAGGCCGTTGTGCTCGGAAGCCCACTGCCTGGTGATGAGGATCTGCTTGTAGAGCATGCGGGCCTGCTGCTCGGCCTGTTTCAGGATCATCTTCTCGTCGAAGGCGGCGGTGCGGTAGAGCATGAACAGGTAGAAGGCGGAGATGATCGCGCCGATGAAGATGACGAACTTGGTGCGCAGCGAGACATGGAAGGGAGAAGGTCGGCTCATGTCCTGGGTCGAAAAGGGGTGGAGGTGAAAAACAGGACAGACCGGCGGATGGTGGCGGTGCCGTCCTGCATGCATGTCGTACAGCCATGATATGCTGAACGCACGTTTCGTGCCAGTGCATTCGTGCATGAGGTTCCGCCCCTCGCCTCCGGGGATGGCGACGGTCTTGCGGCGCCTGTACGGACCTCATCCGCCATCGGCCCCACAGAATGTGCTACCTTGTGGTAACAGATCGGCAGGCAGGTGCTACCGAAAGGTAACATTTCCCGAGATGCAATTTTCCATTACCCTGAAATGACAGCAGAACAGTGTTGGAACGGATTTTGCTTTTCCATATATCGAGATACCGAAGCGGGTCAACCAATCATATCTATGCCAAGGAGGAGGAAATGAACAATTCGAAGATGCTGCTGTCGACAAGTCTGGCCGCGCTGGCCGCTCTCGTGGTGGGTGCCGTGCCGTGTGCGGTCGTTGCGGCCGACAAGGCCCCGGTCGTCAAGGAGAACGGGGTGGAGGCGAAAAGCGAGGAATGGGCGAAGTACTATCCCCACCAATACAATTCCTGGAAAGAGACCGCCAAAAGCGAAGAGATCGTCGACATGGTGAAGAAGAAGCCGCAACTCGCCATCCTCTGGGCCGGCTACCCGTTCGCCAAGGACTACAATGCCCCGCGCGGCCATTTCTACGCGGTGCAGGATGTCACCAACACGCTCAGGACCGGCGCTCCGGTCAGCCCCATTACCGGGCCGCTGCCCACCGCCTGCTGGAGCTGCAAATCCCCGGATGTGCCGCGCCTGATCCAGGAAAAGGGCGAGAAGGAATATTTCACCGGCAAGTGGGCCAAGTACGGCAGCGAGATAGTCAACCCCATCGGCTGCGCCGACTGCCATGACAGCGCAACCGGCGAACTGGCCCTCTCCCGCGACTACCTCAAGCGCGGCCTGACCGATATGGGGGTCGACGTCGCCAAGCTGGAGAAGAAGGACCTGCGCTCGCTGGCCTGCGCCCAGTGCCACTCCGAGTACTACTTCAAGAAATCGGAGGAAACCGATGCCAAGGGTGACAAGAAGGTGACGATGACCGTGACCTTCCCCTGGCAGAACGGCTTCAAGGGCGAGGACGTCGAGGCCTATTACGATGCGCTGGAATTTTCCGACTGGAAACACGGGATCAGCAGGGCGCCGATGCTGAAGGCCCAGCATCCCGACTACGAACTGTTCGTCAGCGGCATCCATGGCCGCAACGGCGTGAGTTGCGCCGACTGCCACATGCCGTCGAAGAAGGACGGCGAAACCGTCTTCACCGATCATCACGTGCAGAGCCCCTTGGACAACATTGCCAACACCTGCCTGAACTGTCATGAGCAGGACGAGCAGGAATTCAAGGATCTTCTCGCCGTCAAACTCGAGCGCAAGGAGCAGATGATGGAGAGGGCGATGGACGGACTGGCCCGCGCCCATC
>CAYYWK010000590.1:0-2426 GCA_964475345.1 uncultured Desulfobulbus sp. | reverse complement strand
ATCAGGCTGAACTCGTTGGCGGTAAGCTGCTGGATTTCAGGAGGCAGGCTGTCCTTGATGATGCCGGTGATGACGGTGGATTGTGTCATCTGCCAGATGCAGGCGAAGGCGAGGGCCGGAAGGACGGCGGCAATCGCCGTCAGAGCCCCGTGGTGGGTCGGCCGTGAGTGCAGATCGCGGATGCCGTCCCTGCCCCCGGCAACTGCCACGGCCCGGCGTGCCCCCAGGAAATAGGCGCAGAGGCCGATGGGCGCGAGGAGGAATACGAGGCTCAGGAAATCCATGGTGTCGTGTCAGTGAGGGCAATTGCGGCTGTTATGGCCTGTGGGTCTGTGAACATGCGCGTCATGGGCAGCGGACGATTTCGCCTTCGACAAGGTAGATGACTTCCTCGGCGATGTTGGTGGCGCGGTCGCCGATCCGTTCGAGATGGCGGCCGATCAGGTAGCAGTTGATCAACTGGCCCGGATGCTCGGGATGGGTGCGGATCACGTCCTTGACCCGGTGGTATGCCTCGTTGCGCATCGCGTCGACCTCATCGTCGAGGAGAAAGACCTCGCGGGCGGCCTTGACGTCGCGATTGATCAGCGCGTCCAGGCTCATCTTCAGCATCGCGATGACTTTTTCTGACATTTCGGTGTAGTCGTACGGTGTCGGGACGGAGTGCTTGCTGTTGATGATTCCCTGCATCCGCATCGCGATGTTGACGGCGATGTCGGCGATCCGCTCGATCTCGGCGTTGATCTTGATGACCATGACGATGAAGCGGAGATCGCTGGCCACCGGCTGATGCAGGGCGAGGATCTTCAGGCACTCCTCCTCGATGTCCATCTCCATCTCGTCGATCTCGTAATCCGAGACGATCAGCCAGTGGATCAGTTCGACATCGCGGGTCCTGATGACGTCTGCTGCCTTGCGGACACGGTCCTCGACCATCGCGCTCATTTTCAGGACTTTCTTGTTGAGCTTGATCAGTTCGTGGTGAAAGGTGTAATGGATTGTCATGTAGCTGATCGTTCCTCGTGGGCAGGAAATAAGAATTAAGGCATCCCCTTGACGCTGGAGACAAGGTAAAGGCCGCATGTTTCCTGGCCATTAGAACTGTGTTAGGATTGAGTTAACGGGAGCGATAGGGCTTGCGGGTGGGGGGGAAATGCAGCACATTTGTGACGGCAAAAGGCCTGTGCCGCCACACAGCAGACAGTTCCTGCGGCGGCGGCAGCAGTCTCAGCGGTGATCCCCGACCGGCCGCGGAGAGTAGGGAAAACAGGGCGGGAGGAAAACATGCACCATGGCAAAACTGCATATACTGGTCGTCGAGGATGAAACGGATATCCAGCAGCTGGTCAGCTACAACCTGATCAAGGCAGGATTTCACGTGACCTGCGCCGACTCCGGAGAAGAGGCCCTGACCTGCCTGGAGAGAGAGGATGTCGACTGCATCCTGCTCGACCTGATGCTTCCAGGGATGAGCGGCACCGAGGTCTGTGCCGCCCTGAAGAAGGGAGAAGCAAAACACCGCGCGGATATCCCGATCCTGATGCTGACCGCCAAGGGAGAGGAAGAGGATGTGATCGCAGGTCTCGAGTATGGGGCCGACGACTACATCACCAAGCCCTTCAGCCCGAAAGTGCTGACCGCCAGGGTCAAGGCAGTGCTCCGGCGCAGCCAGTCACGGGAGGATTCCGGCGAGGGCGATCAGAAGCATATCATCGCGGTGTCCGGGCTTGAGATCGACAAGGGCCGGCACGAGGTCCGCCTGGGCGGCGAGCAGCTGCACCTGACGATGACCGAATTCGGCATCCTGGCGCTGCTGGCGGCGAAGCCGGGCTGGGTTTTCACCCGGCAGCAGATCATCGATGCCGTGAGAGGCTATGATTTTCTGGTGACGCCGCGGGCTATCGATGTCCAGATCTTCGGCCTGCGCAAGAAGCTCGGGGACGCCGGAGAGGCGATCGAGACCGTCCGCGGCATCGGCTACAGGTTTAAATCGGCTTGGGACGGGGGAGAGTGAGATGCGGCACAAGAAGCTGATATGGCACATCTTTCCGGCAAGTCTGCTGACAATAGCCGTGAGCATTGCTGCCATCACCTGGTACGCGTCATCCACCATCCATGATTTTTTCCTCAGCCATGTCGAGGAAGACCTTACCGCCCGCACCGGCCTGATCAAGTCGCGGGTGGCGCAGCTGATCGGCAACGTTCCGGAACTGCGTGCCTTCTCCGTTCAGGTCGGCAGGGAATCGGTGACCCGGGTGACCGTCATTGCCGCCGACGGCAGTGTCCTTGCAGATTCCAACGAACGCCCGGAGTCGATGGAAAACCATCTCAAACGCCCGGAAATCGCCGCGGCCTTCGCAGGCAGCAGGGGAACTTCGCTGCGCTTCAGTAAAACCCTGAACGAATCGATGCTCTATGTGGCGGTG
>CAYYWK010000589.1:0-2426 GCA_964475345.1 uncultured Desulfobulbus sp. | reverse complement strand
TCCTTCCTGCCGCAAGGGACTCATCGCAACGGATCAGCGCCGCACGGATGAGGGAGCAGCAGAATACCTTGTGGGCAATTAGGAACTGGGGTAATGAAAGGGGATATTCAGCTGATCCGCAATACACATTTCACCACGTTTTCCAGGGGAGATTGGCATGGCAAAGAGGGGAAAAGGTCTCAACAAACCGGCCGGCTCACCCCCCGATGAAACGAAGAACAGCATGCCGCTGCAGCAGACCGGCGATGCCGCTGCTGCGCAGCCGTCGCCGGGCGATGGTTCCGGCGGTTTCCCCATCGTCGGCATCGGAGCTTCTGCCGGAGGCCTGGCGGCCTTCGAGGCCTTCTTTTCCGGCATGCCCGCGGACTCTGAACCGGGCATGGCCTTCGTGCTGGTGCAGCATCTGGCCCCGGATCACAAGAGCATCCTGACCGACCTGATCCGACGCTATACCCGCATGCAGGTCTTCGAGGTTGAAGACGGCATGGAGGTGCAGGCCAACTGCGCGTATATCATTCCCCCCAATCGTGACATGGCCTTTCTGAATGGCACGCTGCAACTGCTCGAACCCACGTCCCCCCGCGGCCAGCGCATGCCCATCGACTTCTTCTTCCGGTCGCTGGCCCAGGACCAGCATGAGCGGGCAATCGGCGTGGTGCTCTCGGGCACCGGCAGTGACGGCACCATAGGCATACGGGCCATCAAGGGCGAGGGCGGGATGGTCATGGTCCAGAACCCGGAATCCACCGAATACGACGGCATGCCGCGCAACGCCATCGCCACGGGTCTGGTGGATTATGAGCTGCCGCCCGCCGAAATGGCAGCCCAGCTCATTGCCTACACCAGCCATGCCTTCGGCAAGCCGCCCCGGCCCGCCACACCGCCTCCAAAGACCGAAAGCGCGCTGAAAAAGATCTTTGTCCTGTTGCGTGCCCAGACTGGCCACGACTTTTCCCAGTACAAACCTTCCACCATCCAGCGGCGCATCGAACGGCGCATGGCCGTGCACCAGATCGAAGCCATCGACGGCTATGTCAAATTCATGCAGCAGACGCCTGACGAGGTGGATGCGCTGTTCCGCGACATGCTGATCGGGGTGACAAATTTCTTCCGCGACCCCGAAGCCTTCAAGGCCATCGAAGAGCTGATCGTCCCCAAGCTTTTTGCCGGCAAACCCGACGACGCGACGATCCGGGTCTGGGTGCCGGGCTGTTCCACCGGCGAAGAGGCATATTCCCTGGCCATCCTGCTGACAGAGTACCAGGCGGAGCTGAAAAAGAATTTCAAGGTGCAGGTCTTTGCCACGGACATCGACAGCCGAGCCATTGCCGAGGCCCGAGCCGGGATCTATCCGGCTTCCATCGCCGCCGATCTCACTCCGGAGCGGCTGGCACGCTTTTTCGCGGTCGAGCCGGGCGAGAGCGCCTACCGCATCCATAAAAGCATCCGCGACATGCTGGTCTTTTCCGAGCAGAGCGTGATCAAGGATCCTCCCTTCTCCAGGCTTGACCTGATCAGCTGTCGCAACCTGCTGATATACCTGGATGGCGACCTGCAGAAAAAGCTTATCCCACTTTTCCATTACGCATTGAACCCGGGGGGATTTCTCTTTCTTGGAACCTCCGAAACCGTAGGTGAGTTTGGCGAACTCTTTACGACTCAGGATCGCAAGCAGAAGATCTATCAGCGCAAGGAAGACCTCTACGGCGCCGCACGAACGGGCCTGGGCCGGTTCCTGCCGCCGATGACCGCAGTCGATGTGGCGCTGCCGCCTGCCGCCGGAAAAACTGCCGGCCTCAAGAAACTGCCGCTGCGCGAGCTGACCGAACAGGCCCTTCTGCAGCAGGTTGTCCAGGCTGGGGCGCTGGTTAACGGGCAGGGCGACATCCTCTATCTCCATGGCCGCACCGGCATGTACCTGGAACCGGCCCCCGGCGAGAGCGGGACCAGCAACATTCTGAAAATGGCCCGGGAAGGATTGCGGCGCGACCTGACCACCGCCCTGCACAAAGCCGTGCAAACCAGGGAAACTGTTGAGTGCCCGGGGCTGCGGGTGAAAACCAACGGCGACTTCACCTCCGTCAACCTGATTATCCGTCCGGTGACAGCCACCCCGTCGGCACCACCTGAGTTTCCACTGTTTCTCGTGGTTTTGGAGCAGGCGCAGACGCCGGTGTCCCATGGGCAGGCCGGCAAACCGTCATCGGAGAATCCGCCCCGTGATGATGCCGACACCCGCATCGCGGCGCTGAAGCGGGAACTGCAGGCCAAGGAGGAATATCTTCAGGCTGCCAACGAAGAACTGGAGACCGCCAACGAAGAACTGAAATCCTCCAATGAAGAGATGCAGTCGGTGAACGAGGAGCTGCAGTCCACCAACGAGGAACTGGAGACCTCCAAGGAGGAGCTGCAATCGGTCAACGAGG
>CAYYWK010000588.1:0-2439 GCA_964475345.1 uncultured Desulfobulbus sp. | reverse complement strand
GTGGAAGTCCTCTACTCGCCCGGCAAGGGGAAGAGTTAGCCAAACGGCAAGGGTGTTCCGGGCGACCGGAGATCTGGAGGAAGCCGAAGGCAAAACGCTGGCCTGACAAACAGGAAGCGGATATGAGGCGTCGCATCGGGGTAAGCAGGCAAATATCTGCAAAGCCCGAAACGTGCACGGAACGGTGTGGCGTAGATCCGACAGGCATAAGCGTGAAGGTGGGTGTGCAATACCCGGGGAGATCTGGCAGGCTGCCATGTGCTACCGACATCGAGAGGTGTGGGGATGGTCTGCCAGAAGTCAGCAGAGGTCATAGTAGGAAGAGGTTGCCCGAAGGACCGAACATTGAAGCCGCGAGTAGGCGGCAGGCTCACAGAGGATGTCGATGAAGGTAGAAAGACTGCGTCAAGCAGTCGCCGTTAAAGAGGTATCGGGGCGGAACTCCGAGAGGGCTTTAGCCGGTGCCGAGACATCGCCGTCGACCTGCAGGCAGACGAAAGCGGAGTTGCAGCAGACAAGCGAGCTCATGGAGACCGTGTTGGAACGGGGTAATATGCTGCTCGCGTATCAGCGGGTGGTGGAGAACAAAGGCAGTGCCGGAGTGGATGGAATAGGTATAGCCGAGTTCAAAGACCATCTTAAACAGCACTGGCCGACGATCAAGGCTAAATTACTGGCGGGGAGCTACATGCCCTCGCCGGTTCGCCGAGTGGACATCCCGAAGCCGCAGGGTGGAGTGAGGACGCTTGGAATTCCAACGCTGACGGATCGATTGATCCAGCAGGCGTTGCATCAGGTGATGTCGCCGATATTCGAGTCAGGTTTTTCCGAGTCGAGTTATGGGTTTCGACCGGGAAGGAGCGCTCATCAGGCGGTGAAGGCGGCTCGGCAGTATATGTCTGAAGGCCGTCGATTTGTGGTAGATATGGATCTGGAGAAATTCTTTGACCGGGTCAACCACGATCTGCTGATGGGCAGGTTGATGAAGAAGATCGGGGACAAGCGGGTACTGAGCCTAATCCGCCGGTATCTCCAGGCAGGGATGATGACAGATGGTATCGCGAGACCGCGTACGGAGGGCACGCCGCAGGGCGGTCCCTTAAGCCCGCTGCTTTCCAACATTCTGCTCACCGACCTTGACTGGGAACTGGAAAAGAGAGGGCATGCCTTTTGCCGCTACGCTGATGACTGCAATATCTACGTCAAAAGCCGACGGGCAGGGGAACGGGTGAAGGCGTCCATTACCCGGTTTCTTGAAGAGGTACTGAAACTGACGGTCAACGAAGGCAAGAGCGCAGTAGCGCGACCATGGGAGAGGAAGTTCCTGGGCTACAGCATGACGTGGCACAAGAAGCCGAAGCTGCGGATCGCGTCGGCGAGCTTTCAGCGACTGAAAGGGAGAATCCGGGAAGTGCTCAGGGGAGCACGAGGTCGTAATCTGCAAAAGACGATCAGCGAACTCACCCCGATCTTACGCGGCTGGATGGCCTATTTCAGGCTGACCGAGACCAGGAAGGTGGTGGAAGAGCTTGACGGCTGGGTCAGACGTAAACTGCGCTGCATCCTCTGGCGCCAATGGAAACGCCGGTATACTCGTGCTCGCAACTTGATGAAGGCAGGACTGAAGGAGGACCGTGCCTGGCGCTCGGTGAGCAATCAGCGCGGCCCGTGGTGGAACAGTGGTGCAAGTCACATGAACCACGCGCTCCCGAAATCCTATTTTGATCGACTGGGTCTGGTGTCCTTGCTCGATACGATGCGACGACTCCAGTGTATTCAATGAACCGCCGGATGCGGAACCGCACGTCCGGTGGTGTGGGAGGACGGCAGGGGTAACCCTGCCTCCTACCCGATTCCCAGTGTTATTCCCAGCAGCTCCCATCATTTTGGTGAAAAGCACATCACATGAATTGTCGTGGAAGTTTCTTCCAATGTTTCGTTTGAAATTGATTCTTTTCTGCTCTCAGTAATCAGATCACTAAATGCAAGCAAACCATGGGTTGGGTCAGCCAATACCGCTACAATCTCGTTTCCAACAAAAAAATCTATAAAATTAAAAACATCAAGATGTCACAATCAAATCAGACGCTGGTATCTTCTTTCTTGATGGAAATCCATTTACACAAAATTCTTTACAGGCCCATCCCCGGTTTATCGACTTTGCCGAGCACCATGGTTTCCGACCGAAGGCATGCCAGGGAGGCAGGCCGCAGATCAAGGGCAAAGACGAGCGGATGGTCGGCTATGTAAAGAGCAACTTCTTTCTTCTCTACCGGCAGTTCGAGAGCATGGCGCATGTCAATCAGCTCCTGGAACAATGGTTGCTGGAGGTGGCGGATCAGCGCTTCCATGGCACGGTGAAGGAGGTGGTGGCCGAGCGATTCACCCGGGAGCGTGAACGCCTGGCGATCCTGCCGCAGACAGCCTTCGACACCAGCT
>CAYYWK010000587.1:0-2445 GCA_964475345.1 uncultured Desulfobulbus sp. | reverse complement strand
AAGCGCCTTCCTGGCGAACATGAGCCACGAAATCCGCACCCCCCTGAACGCAATCCTGGGTTTTTCGCAGATCATAGCGCGCGACCCCGGCCTAGATCCGGCCCACGCTGCGCGAATACTCAGCATCAACCGGGCCGGGCAGCATCTGCTGGCCCTGATCAACGATATCCTGGACATGGCCAAGATCGAAGCCGGGGTGACCGGGCTCAACCTCAGTGTGACTGCGCTCCACGACCTGCTCGACGATCTGCTGATGATGCTCCGCTCCCGTGCCGAGGCGAAGGGCCTGCAGGTGATCATGGAGCGTGATCCCAGCGTACCCTTCCACGTCCTCTGCGATGGAGCGAAACTCCGGCAGATTCTTGTCAATCTGATCGGCAACGCCATCAAGTTCACGCAGAAGGGCGGCGTGGCGGTGCGGGTGCGCACCGATCCAGCCAGCGATAGCGGTGGAATCGCACGTTTGATCGTCGAGGTCGATGACAGCGGCCCCGGCATTGCAGCGGATGAGGTTGAGCGAATCTTCATCGCGTTTGTCCAGGGCCGGGCCGGAGGCGAGGTCGGCGGCACGGGTCTTGGCCTGCCGATCAGTCGCAAGCTCGCTGAATTGATGGGTGGCAGCCTGACAGTGCACAGCGAGGTCGGCAAAGGCAGTTGCTTCCGTTTCGAGGTTCCGCTGGAAAGGACCGATGCCTTGCCGGAAACGGAGACCCGGCAACCCCCTCGCCTGGTCGTCGGCCTGGCCAAGGGCATCGGCACCAGGCGGATCCTGGTGGTGGACGACATCCGGGATAACCGTGACCTGCTTCGGGACCTGTTGCAGTCGGTCGGATTCAACGTCCGCGAGGCGCACAATGGCAAGGAGGCGCTGGCGGCCTTCGCTGAGTGGTCGCCCCATGCGGTCCTGATGGACATGCGTATGCCGGTCATGGACGGCTACGAAGCCACCCGGCTTATCAAGGCCAGCGAGGCCGGCCGCGACACCCCGGTTATTGCTGTCACGGCCAGCGCCTTCAGGGAATCGGAAGCGGAGATCTTCCAAACCGGGGTGTCGGCCTATCTGCGCAAGCCCTTCAAGACGGAGGAGCTGTTCGACGTTCTGGGGAGATGCCTGTCCCTGGAGTATGCGTACGGCACAGCTCCGTCGACGGCTGCGGCGCGATCCGAAGCAATCGGGCTCTTGCCGGAGTCGGTGGCTGCTGCGTTGCCCGCCGAGCTGCGCCATACCATGCGCGAAGCCGTGGCGACGGGCGACATGGCGCGGTTCGCCGAGCTGGTCGAACAGGCGCAGGCCATCGACCCGTCTGCGGCCGCGGCGCTGCTTTCCCTTGCCGAGCGGTATGACTACGGGAGGCTCGATGAACTGCTGACTGACGGAGGAAACGACAATGACTGAGAGAACATCGCCCGCAACGATCATGGTGGTGGACGACACCCCGGAGAATCTCGATCTTCTGCGGGAGATGCTCGAAAGGGAAGGCTACCGCGTTCAGGCTTTCCCCCGGGGCGCCCTGGCGTTGAAAGCGGCGCAGATCCGGCCGCCGGACTTGATCCTGCTGGATGTCATGATGCCGGAGATGAGCGGCTTCGAGGTCTGCGAGCGTTTCAAAGCCGATGCGGCGTTGAAGGAGATCCCGGTTTTATTCATCAGCGCCTTGACCGAGACTGCTGACAAGGTCAAGGCATTTGCCGCTGGCGGCGTGGATTACGTGACCAAGCCCTTCCAGTTCGGGGAAGTTCACGCCCGTGTGAAGGCGCATCTCGAACTGCGCCGGCAACGCCGCGAGTTGCAGGAAGCCTATGGCAAACTGCGGGAACTTGAGGCGCTGCGCGACGGGCTGACGCACATGATCGTCCATGAGATGCGCTCGCCACTGACGGGCGTGGGGCAGGGACTCGATCTGCTTCGGGAGCACATCCCCGACGGCGACGAAGCGACGCTCGAACTGTGGCGGATGAGCATGGAGAACGTCCAGCGCCGCCGCGATGAAGAAGAGCGACGCGAGTCTCTCGAAGCGCAGCTGCAGCAGGCCCAGAAGATGGAGTCCGTCGGGCGGCTCGCTGGCGGTGTTGCGCACGATTTCAACAACATGCTCGGGGTCATCATCGGTCATACCGAACTTGTCCTGGACAAGGTGCCGCCGGACGATCCCTTGCGAGCAGATTTAAAGGAAGTGCTCAACGCCGCCCGGCGGTCCTCGGACATTACCCGGCAGTTACTGGCCTTTGCCCGCCGGCAGACCATCACCCCCAAGGTCATCGACCTGAACGAGGTCGTTGAGGGCATGCTCAAGATGCTGCGGCGTCTCATCGGTGAGGATATCAATGTTCTCTGGCAGCCTGGGCCGGGCCGGAAGCAGGTGTTCATGGACCCTTCCCAGCTCGACCAGATCCTGGCCAATTTGTGTGTCAACTCGCGGGACTCCATCGAAGGGGTGGGCAGGA